>DATGCF010000175.1:0-3664 GCA_035312245.1 Desulfosalsimonadaceae bacterium | reverse complement strand
AGCCCATACTGTCATTTCGAGCGTCAGTGAGAAATCTTTACAATAAGATTCCTCGTCACTATCGTTCCTCGGAATGACAATAGCGCAAGGCTTTGGAATAACAACATATATTGTTTGGTTCCTTAGAAGTATTCCCCCCGGGCCACCGCCTGGGACCGAGCTAAAAATAACTTAATGATATAAATTTGTTAAAAATTCAATCTCTGCTGATTCGTACTCGTACTCGTGCTCGTACTCGTAATCGTAATCGGCTTTTGATTTTTTCGAGTACGATTACGAGTACGAGAACCGTCCCGCTCGCGCGGGACTGAGTACGATTAAGTTACTTAGAAGCGTGTTTTTGGCGAGTAAAATTAAGATTAAGAGTAAGATTAAGACGGGATAGAGGTAGGCCAATGATTGTAGCAGGCTGCGATGTGGGCTCTTTAACGGCAAAAGCGGTGATATTGAAAAACGGCGGGCGGCTTTGTGAGGCGATGATCCGGGCTAAGCCCAGGCCCGCGGATTCAGCGGATTGGGTCATGCAATTGGCCCTTGCCGAGGCGGGATGCCAGCTATCGGATATCGACTATATTGTGGGGACGGGATACGGCCGGGAGCAGATTCCGTTTGTTCATTCCGTGGAATCCGAAATTTCCTGCCATGCCAAAGGCGCCTGGCATATTCTTCCCGCCTCCCGGATGGTCATTGATATCGGCGGTCAGGACGCCAAAGCCACGCGTATGGATGAAAACGGCAAAGTCGGCCGGTTTATCTATAATGACAAATGCGCCTCCGGCACCGGCCGTTTCCTTGAGGTGATGGCCGAGGCCCTGGAAGTCCCGCTTGACCAGATGGGCAGCATCGGCGCTAAATCTTCGGAAAAACTCTCCATCTCAAACCAGTGCGTCATATTTGCGGAATCCGAGGTCATCTCCCTGGTAAACGACGGCAAAGAGATTCCGGACATCGTTCGGGCGCTTCACCATGCCATGGCCCGGCGGGTGGCGTCCCTGGCCAGAAGTATCGAGGTGACCCCGGAGGTGGTGATGACCGGCGGGGTGGCCAAAAACCAAGGGGTCTTTGAGGCCCTGTCAGAGGCCCTGGGGCTGCCATTACGATCGCTTGACGGCACCGACCCCCAGATCATCGGGGCCCTGGGGGCGGCCCTGTATGCCAAAGAAAAGGCAGAAGCTTTGCATGCAGCTGTTTGACAAACATATCGGCCAAATCCGAGCTTTCCTTAAGACTTATCAGGCGAATGGCGCGGCCCGGACATATACGCATACCCCATCTGCCAATTGGCCGACATCCCATCGGCAGAACCTGGTCTTAGCCGGTGATACGGGGGTGGAACTGGGGCATCCCAATGATCTATCCACTGCATTTCTGCTTTGGACAAATGACCCGGCCCAGGTGGTTGACCGGCGAATTACGGTTGTCGGCCCGGACCTGCCGGATCTTAAAGACCAGCGGGCGTCATTCGGGAAAATTATTATTGCCGCCGGAGAAGACTTTGACGCAGAAAACAGCTTTGAACGATACCGGGAAATGGAACTGCTCCGATATGATCTCGATCTCAAAGGCTACATGATGCGCGGAGTATCCCAGCATCAGCGGGAATGGAGCCGCGTCAGCAAGGCGGCGCTTAAAAACGGCTTTTCCTTTGCGGTCCTGGGCGGCGCGCTGCTCGATCAACTCCTTCGGCTCCCCTATATTCAAGCCGCAGAGGCCATCTTTATTACGGAAGGCCGCCAAGCGGTATCAGAAATCCAGGCGATAGCGGACGAAACCATAAAAATCATCGGAGCGATGAACAAAATGGCTGAGGAGCTCTCATTCGACTGCCGCACCTGCGAATATAATGACGTATGCCGTGATGTGGCGGAACTACGATCCATGCGAAACGCTTTAAAAAACCGCAAGGATGCCCAGCATGCCTGAGCCCCCTGAAGCAACGATCATTGCCCTTTGCGGTAAGGGCGGGGTGGGGAAAACCTCCATCAGCACCGGTATTATAAAAATTTTACTGGCCGATCCGCAAAAAAAAGTACTGGCCATTGATGCGGATCCCGCAGTGGGGCTTGCCACGGCCATGGGAATTGCTGTCGCCAAAACCGTGGATGACATCAGAAACGACCTGATCCGCCGGGTGAAGGCCGGTGAGGCGCAAAACAAGCAGGATGTGTTATCCCGCCTGGACTTTGAAATGCTGGCCGCTCTTGAAGAGCGAGAGAATCTGGCGTTTCTTGCCATCGGCCGGCCGGAAAACGAGGGCTGCTACTGCCAGGTCAACCACATGCTCAAAGACATCATCGTCTCTTTGGCCGGTAACTTCGATTACGTGGTCATTGACGGCGAAGCCGGGGTTGAACAGATCAACCGTCGGGTGATGGCGGCCGTCACCCACCTGATGCTCATTTCCGATGCCTCTAGAAAGGGGCTGGAAGTCGCCAAAACCATCCTGGATGTGGCGGATCAGGCGGTTGGCTATACGCAGGCGGGCTTGATTATCAATCGGATCCGCGGGGAAAAAGAGTTTAATACCTTACGCATCCCGCAGCCCCTTTACTGCCTGGGCTGGGTTCCGGAGGACGAGATTATTCGACACGGGGATATGGCGGGCACCAGTTTGCTGGAGACGGCGGAGGGGCCGGCCATGGATGCGGTTCGGCGGTGCCTGGCGAAAATAAATATCTTAACCCCAAAACCAGTAACTGACGGGATGCTCTATGGAACAACTGGCGCGCAATAACCTTTCGGATCAACTGGCGCAAATATTAGGCAACCAGATTATTCGCAATGAACTAAAATCCGGTGATATGATATATGAGACCAAAATCTCAAAAGAATGGGGCGTCAGCCGAAGTCCGGTGCGGGATGCCCTTCACATGCTGGAGCAGAACCGCCTCCTTGAGCGAACCGCCTCGGGCAGCTACAAGGTCACCGAACTATCCGAGAATTATATATTAAACTTCTATGACACGGTCACGATCATCTATCAGTATGTCTTTGCCAAGGCAGCGGAACATGCGACGAAAACGGAAATACAGGCATTAAAAAAAGCCCTGGATAAGATTGAAAAAAGCCTTGAAACAAAGGACTATGAAATCTATCTTGAAGGATTCACGGACTACGGCAGGATGATATTAGCCGCCGCCCGAAACCCGATTGTCGAGAAAATCGCCATGGAACTCATGCCCAGCGCCCAGCGGATACAATATTCGACCCTGACCATTTTTCCGGATTACTTTGAAACCATGGTTGATCTTATCCGGGATAGCTATCAGCATATCGTTGATCGAAATCCCAGCGCCGCTGCCCGGGATTTCTCGGATTTTGCAGATGCCCTCAAAAAAATTCACTTAGAGAATCTTACCGCGCAGCAGCGTATTGGGTAGAAGTGCCATCCCCGGCCCTCGGGCGGCAGGGACCGAGCCTATAAATAGCTTTAAAGTAAAGGCACTGAGGCACTGAGGCACTAAGGCACTGAGGCACTGAGTCTTTTAAACCTTGAACTGTGAACTGTGAATTCGAAACATTTGGCGGATGCGCTATCGCTTATCCGCCCTACTGATTCTATGCCGCATCCCCTTTGAAAAAGGCCTCCCCCTGAGCCACTTTGAAAAAGGTTGCCACCGCAGCCCCCCCTTTGCAACTATTGCCAAATGGCGATGCAATAGAA
>DATGCF010000174.1:0-12363 GCA_035312245.1 Desulfosalsimonadaceae bacterium | reverse complement strand
CTGGATCTGGGCCGATCTGGCGGTCATCGCACTTGGCGGGGGCGCCTTTTTTACCGGTTTTCTGACCTATATTATCGGCAAGGATAAACTCAAAAACATTATCAATTACGCCGTCATCATCGGGTTCATCTGCTACTCCTCGGCGCTTCTGATCCTGGCCATTGATATCGGCCAGCCGCTTCGGGGGTGGTTTATCTTCTGGCATGCCAATGAGCACTCCATGCTGACCGAGGTGGCCTTCTGCCTGTCCTGCTATTTCGGCGTACTGACTATCGAATTTCTGCCGAATATATTTGAGAACCCAAAACTGAACAAAATCCCCTTTCTGCATCACCTGGCACATAACATGCACAGCATCATGGCGGTTTTTGCCGCCACCGGCGTGTTTCTCTCCTTCTTCCACCAAGGATCACTGGGCGGCGTGTCCGGCGTCCTGTTCGGTCGCCCGTTTTCCTATCGCGAAGGCATTAACGTATGGCCCTGGACTTTCTTTTTGTTCACCTGGTCGGCGGCTGCCTGCGGGCCCTGTTTTACCATTCTGGTTACCTGGATTACAGAAAAACTGACCCGCAAAAAACTGGTCAAAGACGATGTCATCCAACTGCTGGCCAAAATCTCCGGCTGGATGCTGGCCACCTACATGATCGCCAAAATCGCGGATACCATTTACTGGGCGATGGTGACCGCTCCCAGCATGGGCTTTTCTTTCATGGACTTCTACACGAGCAATCCGGTTTACGGGATCTGGATTCTGATTCTGGAGCTTGTCATTTGCGGCATCGTGCCGGCCCTCATTCTAATCACCCGCAAAGGCCGGGAAAACAAATCGCTCCTCTTGCTGGCGGTTGTTCTGGCCGTGGTTGGTGTGTGCGTCAACCGCTGGGTCATGGTGCTGCAGACTTTGGCCGTGCCGGTGGTTCCATTTGAAAGCTGGTTTATGTATTCGCCCAGCTGGCAGGAGGTGGCCACCACCATTCTGCCGGTGGCTTACGGGGTCATCGTCATCTCGCTGGCGCACCGGTATCTGCCGGTATTCCCCCAGGAACGCGAACTCAACCCGACCAATTAATCAGGCGCAAGGAGAAAATATATGTTTCCTTTCAATTTTGAATGGGCGTGGGACATTCCGCACATGGTTTTTCACGGCGCCCTGTGGTATGTTCTATCAATTGTGGGGCTCGGGCTGACCTATTGCGTCCTCAAATCCGTATGGGACACCTACCGGGGAGAAGACCACAAGCATCATCACTAGGACTTTGCCCCCATATTCTTTTTAATCAAGCGTTATCCCGCGCCCATTCTGTGAAGTCTTCTCGCGGGGTAACGCTTTTTTTATTCTATCCTTTTTGAAGAGGGCTGGTTCGTGGATGAAATTATCATAAACGGCGGTCATGGATTAAAGGGCGAAGTCACCGTCAGCGGGGCTAAAAACGCGGCCCTGCCGATCATCGCCGCCACCCTGCTGGTTGAAGGGGAATGTACCTTCCATAATGTCCCGGATTTAAAAGACATTAAAAGCATTCAAGAGCTTCTGATCACCATGGGCGCTGATGCGTCATTACAGGATGGCACCTTTACCGTTGATACGAGTCAATTATCCCATTTTGAGGCCCCCTATGAGCAAGTTCGCAAAATGCGGGCCTCGATACTGGTCTTGGGCCCTTTGCTGGCGCGAATGAAGCGGGCCCGGGTCTCGCTTCCCGGCGGCTGCGCCATCGGAGCAAGGCCCATTGAACAGCATTTAAACGGACTGGCTCGTTTAGGGGCAGATATTGACCTGACCCACGGTTATGTGGAGGCCTCTGCTGAAAAACTTAAAGGAGCGGAAATCTACCTGGATCTGCCCACGGTTACCGGTACAGAGAACCTTATGATGGCCGCCGTATTGGCCGAAGGCCAGACTGTTTTGCGCAATGTGGCCCGGGAGCCTGAAATCGCTGCGCTTGCCGAGGTTTTAAACCTGATGGGCGCCGATATTTCAGGCGCAGGCAGCTCGGTTATCACCATAAACGGCGTAGAGGCCGTGCATCCGGTCACCGCCCGAATTATTCCGGACCGGATCGAAACCGGCACCTTCATGGTGGCCGCCGCACTTACCGGCGGCGACATCCTGATCCATGAGTGCGAGCCTGCTCACCTCAAGGAACTGATCCTCAAACTGGAAAAAACCGGCGCCGCCATCGAATGCCGCGAGCGCTCCATCCGGGTTAAAGGCAGTTCGCCGATCAACAGCGTGGATGTCAAAACCATGCCCTATCCCGGTTTTCCCACTGATATGCAGGCCCAGTTTATGGTGCTGATGGCAGTGGCCAATGGATTTTCCGTGATTTCCGAAAATGTGTTCGAAAACCGGTTTATCCATGTAAGTGAACTCCAGCGCATGGGCGCCGATATTACCATATCCGATAGCCATGCCATGGTCCGGGGCGTGCCGGAACTATCCGGCGCCCCGGTGATGGCCACTGACCTGCGGGCCAGTGCCTCGCTGGTGCTCGCCGGCATGGTCGCCAAGGGGGAGACCCGCATTAGCCGGGTCTATCATCTGGATCGGGGCTATGACGGTTTGGAGGATAAATTCAGTCAACTAGGCGCCTCCATCAAGCGGGTACCCGCTGCAAAATAGCCGGCAATGGCAAGGTTTTCAGAAAGCCATCCTCCCTTATTCGACTCCAATTATTATTTTCGGCCGTTAATCCCGCTGCTTTTTTCATTAATGGCCGGAATTGTCGCCGCCCAAGCCCTGCCCGGGCTTCATTGGTTGGCCCTTGCCATAGGAATCTCTGCGGGGGCCTTTATCCTCGCCCTTTTCTTATCAAACCGGCCGGCCCGGGTCCTGCCCCTTATTTTCTTTTTTGTCCTTGGGTATCTTTGCCTGGCCCCATGGCAACTCGTGCCGAATAAGCCGAATCATCTCAGCAGGTACACCCTGGACGCGGAAAAATCCTGGCAAATCAGCGGCAGGATCGCCAACACGCCGACCCGGGAAAGCTATCGGGTGAAATTCATATTATCTAATCTTAGAATTGCCGGCCCGGATGCGATGGATGCGGGGCAGAGGGTGCGGGGCGACCTCCGGATGACGGTATACGGGCTGCAGCAAAAATTGCGCCGACATGACCATATCAACTTTCAAAGCCGGATCCGGCCGTTTCATAATTTTAACAATCCGGGCGGTTTTGATTATAAATCTTTTATGGCCTATCAAAATGTGTGGGCAAGCGCCTACGCTTCGGGCAACCGTCTTGAGATTAAACGAGAAACGGACGTGGACTTGGCCGTCGCCGCCCTTGATCAAAGCCGTCAAGCGGTCAGCCGGCTGATTGAAAACGCCGTGGGTGGCGACCGCCGGGCGATTCTAACCGCACTGGTCCGTGGCAGCCGCGAGAAAATTGCCCCGGCCCTTAAAAGCGCTTTTGACCGGGCGGGGGTGAGCCACGTGCTGGCGATTTCCGGCCTTCACATCGGTATTGTGGCGGCTTTTGCCTTTTTTTGCTTCAAGCGGCTGCTGATGCTTTGGCCGGCGGTTTTGCACCGGGGATGGAGCCGGAAAATCGCCGCCCTTTTGGCGGTGCTGCCGGTTTTAATTTACGGCCTCCTGGCCGGGCTGTCGCCCTCGACCCAGCGCGCCACCATTATGGTAAGTGTTTTTCTGATATCCTTTTTAATCGAGCGCGACCATGATCTGCCCAATACCCTGGCCGCAGCCGCCCTGATCATCCTGATCATCTATCCGCCCGCCCTATTCGCCATCTCCTTCCAGCTCTCCTTTATGGCGGTGCTTGCGATCATCATCGGCCTTTCCAGCACATGGCAGTGGCAGGCCCGATTTCGACGCCATCGTCTTATTGCCCCGGTATTATCTTTTATGATGGTCTCCCTGTTTGCCATACTGGGCACCACCCCGCTTATCATGCATTATTTTAATCAGGCAGCCTTTTTGGGCCTGTTTACCAATCTGCTGATTATCCCAATCATCGGATTTTTTGTGGTCCCGCTGGCGCTTTTTTCGGTCCTGATCCTCTTTCCCCTATATCCGCCCCTGGCGGCTCTGGGCCTAAAAACCGCCGGCCTTGGCATTGATCTGGCTCTGGCCATCATCTATCCCGTCGGCCAGTGGCCGTTTAGTGCCATAAAAACGATAACGCCCTCCATCCTTGAGCTGGTATGCATCTATATTCTGCTGTTCGGAATCCTATTCCTGACGACCCGGCCGAAAACATTTTCCCCGGGAAGGGCCGGTTTGAAGCAGCCGCTTGCCTTTATCACGATGGCTGCATTCATCGTATTTTCAGCAGATATCATTTTTTGGTGCCATGATCGCTTTTGGAAAAATGAATTTGCCGCAACCATTGTAGATGTGGGCCAGGGCAGTGCCGCGCTGCTTGAGCTGCCAAAAGGCCACCGGATGCTGGTTGACGGCGGCGGATTTACGAGCAATGCCGTCTTTGATGTGGGGAAAAACATACTTGCCCCGCTTCTTTGGGACCGGAAGATCAGAACCGTTGATACCGTCGTGCTGTCCCATCCGGATGCGGATCATTTAAACGGGCTCATCTATATTCTGAACCATTTTCATGTGAAAGAAGTGATCTCGACGCATCAAAAATCGGATAGCAGCGGATACACCGCCTTTGAGCAGGCAATCCAGAAAAAACATATCAAGCATCTGCCGTTTGCCCAAATCCCCAGGAAATTTCATATCAATGGCGTCACTTTCAACATTGTCCATCCACCGCCGGCAAATTCAAGCATCCGCGGTTTATCGAACACCAACGACCTTTCCATCGTGCTGAAGGCATCATATAAAGGCAGGGCGCTGCTATTGCCCGGAGATATCATGAAGGCCGCAGAAGAGGCAATTTTGACCCATACGGAAAGTGACCTTCAGGCAGAGGTGTTAATCGCCCCGCACCATGGGAGCAAAACCTCAAGTAGCGGCAATTTTCTGGATACGGTAAATCCGAGGGCCGTGATCATCTCAGCCGGGCCTCAGAACCGGTTTGATCTGCCGGCGCCGTCTGTGATCAAGCGTTATCGGGATAAAGGATGCCGGATCATGGGGACAAACCAAAACGGGGCGGTAGAAATCACCCTGGACAGCAGGCGCGTTACTTTGCAGCCGTTTCTGGGGGAACCTGTGGTTTTGGGTTTTAGGTAAAAATAAAAAAAGCCCTGCCCGTTTATTGGATACTCATGAAGGGGGGAGAGAAAACGGACAGGGCGGGGGTAAACCGAATCAGATAACCTTAGGCAGAGGCCTTTTTCTTTTTCTCCTCGCCTTTCTGTTTTTTCCCGGATGCGGCCGGCACACCGGCTAACTCAATCATTGAAACCGAGGCGGCATCGCCTTTCCGGGGCCCAAGCTTGGTGACCCGGGTATATCCGCCGGCACGATCGGAAAAACGCTCCGGGGCTTCGCTGAAAAGTTGATGGACCACAGCCTTTTCCTGAATAATAGACATCGCCTGGCGACGGGCATGCAGATCCCCCTGTTTGGCCAGAGAGACTATATGATCTGCCCAGCGCCGGAGTTCTTTGGCCTTGGCATCCGTGGTTTTGATTTTTCCGTATTTAAACAGCGATGTCACCAAATTGCGGAAAAGGGCCTTGCGGTGACTGACTGTGCGATTTAATTTGAGTCCGCTCTTTCGATGTCGCATATGCTATTCCTCTTGATCCTTATCCTCTTCAGGGGGTTCAAAGCCTTCCAGGTTCATGCCCAGGGAAAGGCCGAGCTCGCTTAACAGTTCCTTGATCTCATTGAGCGACTTTCGCCCGAAATTCTTGGTCTTTAACATCTCGGACTCTGTCTTCTGGACCAGCTGATAAATTTTGGTAATATTGGCATTGCGCAGACAGTTGGCGCTTCGAACAGAGAGTTCCAGCTCATCCACATCCAGATAGAGGTTCTCGTTGAACTTCGGCGTCTCGTCCTCATCCGTATGCCGTCTGATTTCCGGGACCGCGTTTTCATCAAAATTGATAAAGACCGTCAGCTGTTCCTTCAAAATTTTAGCGGCGTACGCGATGGCGTCTTCCGGTGCTACGGCGCCATCCGTCCACACCTCCATGGTCAGCTTATCATAATCGGTCTGCTGGCCGACCCGGGCATTGCCGATAGTATAATTGACCCGTTTGATAGGTGAAAATACCGCATCTATGGAAAGCGTCCCAATGGGAGATTCCGGGTCCTTATGGGTTTCCGCCAGGGAATACCCCTTACCGGCCTTCACCGTCATGGTCATTTTGAGCTTGCCATCCTCGGATAGGGTGGCAATGTGCTGATCGGGATTCATAATGCTGACTTTCCCGTCCGGGCTCTTGATATCCCTTGCCTTGACCACGGTATTGCCGGAGGCGTCAATTTCAAGCGTTTTTTCTTCCGTATCATCCATTTTGACACGGATATTTTTTAAATTCAGAATGATCTCGGAGACGTCTTCCAGGACTCCGGGAATGCTACTGAATTCATGCATGACATCTTCGATTTTGACGGAAACGATCGCCGCCCCCCAGATCGAGGAGAGGATGATCCGGCGCAGAGCATTGCCGATGGTAATTCCGAATCCACGCTCCAGCGGTTCCCACACAAACTTGCCGTAAGTGTCGGACTGGTCGTCGACCTGAACCTTTTCCGGTTTGATAATCTCCCGCCAGTTCATGTACATGAGTTCGTTTAATGACATTTTAAATCTCCAGAAATTTCTTTATGATGCCCGGCTAGGCGGCGCTGGTGTCAAGCCAACATGCTGATATACGATAAAAAGCGGAGAGGCCCGGCCTCCACACGCCCTATCGCGGTCGGCAACCCTAATCATTATTTGGAGTACAGCTCGACGATCAGATTTTCCTGGATCGGCATGGTGATATCTTCACGCGTGGGCAAGGCGCGGATCGTCCCCTTCTTGTTCTCCGAATCAAGCTCCAACCAAGGGGGCGCTGTCCGCCTGACCACCGCATCAAGCGCATCATTGATCATCTGGACATTTTGACTTTTTTCGCGAACTTCAATCACATCCCCAACTCTTACCTGATAGGAGGGAATATTGACCTTCCGGCCGTTTACCAAAAAATGTCTGTGACGAACACACTGCCGGGCCTGGGGCCGGGAGTTGGCCAGACCAAGGCGATAGACCACATTATCCAGCCGCAGCTCAAGACTTAAAAGCAGATTGACGCCGGTCATCCCCTTTTTCTGATCTGCTCTCTCAAACGCCAGTCTGAACTGCTTCTCGGAAAGCCCGTAATTGCGTTTGACCTTCTGCTTTTCTCTTAACTGGACACCGTAGTCTGATATTTTGCCACCGCGCCGCTGGCCGTGCTGGCCCGGCGGATAGCTCCGGCGATCAAATGAGCATTTGTCCGAATAGCAGCGATCGCCCTTCAAATAAAGTTTTAAATTTTCCCGCCGGCATATCCGGCAGACTGAATCTCGATACCTTGACAACGTATCCTCCCCTTAAATATCATCATGTCGTTCCGGGATGTTCCTTCAGACACGAACCGCCTAATTATTGTATCTTAATCTGACCGCCTCTCGCGGCCTTGATAACTCGACTATGGAAGCTCTACAAACGTTCTATACCCGCCGGCGCTTTTTGGGCTTGCACCCATTATGCGGCACCGGGGTGACGTCCTTGATCATCACCACGGTAAATCCAACGCCCTGCAGGGCTTTTAATGCGGATTCCCGTCCTGGGCCGGGGCCTTTGACATACACCTCCACATTTTTCATCCCGTGCTCCCGGGCTTTTTTCGCCGCATCTTCAGATGCCAGCTGGGCAGCAAACGGCGTGCTTTTACGCGATCCCTTGAATCCGTTCATCCCGGCGCTGGACCAGGAGACCACATTCCCGTTGGGATCGGTGATGGTTATGATGGTGTTATTAAACGTGGATTGAATGTGCACAACCCCGCTCTCAATATTTTTTCTAACCTTTTTCTTGGTTCGCGCTCGTCTTGCCTTCGCCATGATATCGCCCTTGATTCGCTAAAATTATTTTTTCTTCACGCCGCCCTTTTTCTTAACCGCGGATCGCTTCGGCCCCTTACGGGTTCTGGCATTGGTGGAGGTCCGCTGCCCGTGTACCGGCAAAGACTTGCGGTGACGTAAGCCCCGATAGCAGCCCAGATCCATCAACCGCTTGATGTTCATGGAGATCTCCGTGCGCAGCTCACCCTCCACCTTGTGTCCGTTATCAATGACTTTCCGTATATTATTGATATCCGAATCGGTTAAATCATCGGTCGAAATATTTTCATCAATACCCAAGCCCGATAGAATATTGCGCGACGTGGACTGACCAATGCCATAAATATAGGTCAATCCAATAAAAATGGATTTTCCTCTTGGTAAATCGACTCCAGCGATTCTTGCCAAAACCTGCCTCCTTTTACCCCTGACGCTGCTTATGGCGTTTGTTCGTGCAGATCACCCACACGATCCCTCTGCGCCTGATGACTTTACAATTGCGACATCTTTTTTTAACCGATGCACTGACTCTCATTGTCTGACCTCACAAAAAACTAAATTTCTGTTATTTTGACCGATAGGTGATCCGCCCCCGGGTAAGATCATACGGGGATAGTTCCACCGTCACCGTATCGCCCGGCAGAATCTTGATAAAATGCATCCGCATTTTGCCGGAGATATGAGCGAGTATCTGATGCTTATTTTCCAACTCGACCTTGAACATAGCATTCGGCAAGGTCTCGATGACTGTGCCCTGAACCTTTATCGGTTCCTCTTTCGCCATTAAAAACGCTCCCTGTCAATATCCTGAATTTTGGGCGGCCACCCCGATACAAATCCGGACCGCCGCCAAAAGAAAATCCGCTCGGGATTATTTTCTGCCCCTGCCGGTGGTTAAGAAGCCCTCGTAATTCCGAGTAATCAGATGCGATTCGATCTGATTCACCGTGTCCATGGCCACCCCCACCACAATGAGCAGGGCGGTTCCCCCGAAGTAGAAGGGAACATTGAATTTGGTCATTAAAATCGACGGGAGCACGCAGACAGCGGATACATAAATGGCGCCGCCCAGTGTAATCCGCGTCAAAACTTTATCAATATAATCCGCAGTGCGCTTGCCCGGGCGGATGCCGGGGATGTAGCCGCCGTATTTTTTCATGTTTTCCGCCACATCGGCAGGATTAAAGGTGATGGCGGTATAAAAGTAGCAAAAAAAGACGATAAATCCGACAAAGATTAACTCATAAATCACCGAACCGGGACGCATGGCGGACGCCACGCTCTGCATCATGGGCACATCCTGAAAAAAACTGGCCAACGTAGCCGGAAACATGATCAAGGAGGAGGCGAAGATCGGCGGAATCACGCCGGATGTATTGATTTTCAGCGGCAGATGCGTACTCTGCCCCCCGTACATGCGCCGGCCAACCACCCGCTTGGCATACTGCACCGGAATTCGACGCTGCCCCTGCTCCATGAAATTGATAAACGCAATGACCCCCACCATTAGGAGCGTCAAAACAATCACCACAAAGACGCCCATCTCGCCGGTGGACATCATCCGGAAGGTATTGCCCATCGCCTGGGGCATCCGGGCCACAATACCGGCAAAAATGATCAGGGAAATCCCATTGCCGATCCCCCGCTCACTGATCTGCTCGCCCAGCCACATGATAAACGCCGTACCAGCGGTCAGGGTAATGGCGGTGAGCAGGCGAAATGCCCATCCCGGCTCAATCACCACCGGCAAACTGCCCGGAGCGGACATGTTTTCCAATCCGATACTGATGCCAAACCCCTGGACGAACGAGAGCACCACCGTACCGTAACGGGTATATTTAGTAATCTGGCGCCGGCCCTGCTCCCCTTCCTTGGAGAGTTGCTCAAGATGCGGGATGACAACCGTCAACAGCTGCAGAATAATCGATGCGCTGATATACGGCATAATACCCAAGGCAAACACGGACATGCGCTCCAATGCGCCGCCGGAAAACATATCAAATATGCCGAATATGGTATCCTGGTGGCGGGCAAAAAACTCTGCCAATGCCTCTGCATTCACCCCCGGCGTCGGAATATGCACACCGACCCGGTATACCATGAGAAATCCAAAGGTAATCAGAATGCGCCGCTTAAGCTCGGGAATCTTTAGTATGTTGCCGACGCCGGCCCCCGTTACTGGTGATGCCATAATTAATTTACCTCTACTTTGCCTCCGGCGGCCTCAATTTTTTCTCTGGCGCTTTTGCTGGCTGATCCGATATGGAGCGTCAATGCCACATTCAGATCGCCCTGGCCCAAAACCTTCACCTGCTTAGCCTTACTGGACACAAGCCCGGCCGCGGCAAGCATCGGCTGATCCACCACAGAGCCGCTTTCAAAACGATTCAAATCCCGGACATTGACCACTTCCACGGGTGTTTTGAAAATATTTTTAAACCCTCGCTTCGGCAGCCGCCGGTGCAGCGGCATCTGGCCGCCTTCAAATCCCGGGCGCACCCCTCCCCCGGAACGGGCGTTGTGCCCCTTGGTGCCCCGGCCGGCGGTCTTGCCCAGACCGGAACCCACGCCGCGGCCTTTTCGTTTCCGATTTTTCCTGGCCCCGTCGGCGGGCGACAAATCATGCAGTCTCATGCTATTCCTCCACCTTTACCATATGTGGTACTTTCTCGATCATTCCGCGGGTTGCCGGGTTATCCGGCAGCTCCACCGTCCGGTTGAGTTTGCCGAATCCCATGCTGCGGAGGACTTTTCGATGTTTCTCAGGGCGCCCGTTCATGCTTTTAATCATTGTAATTTTAAGCTTGCCTGCCATCTGTCTTAGATCTCCTCAATTTCTAAACCGCGCTTGGCAGCAACGGATTCCCGGCTCTGCAAGCTCTGCAGGCCCTGTACCGTGGCTTTGACCACGTTATGCGGATTATTGGTCCCCAGGCATTTGGTCAGAATGTTCTCAACGCCGACCGCCTCAAGTACGGCGCGCACTGCCCCCCCGGCGATCACGCCGGTACCTTGGGAAGCCGGTTTTAAAAGCACCCGGCCAGCGCCGAATTTTCCGGTGATTTCATAAGGGATGGTCCCGTCAACGATCGGCACCTCAACCATGTTCTTTTTGGCTTTCTCCACGCCCTTTCGGATGGCTTCCGGAACCTCATGCGCCTTACCCAGCGCATATCCGACGCTGCCTTGACCGTCGCCAACCACCACGATGGCACTGAAGCTAAAGCGGCGCCCGCCCTTATGGACTTTTGCCACCCGGCTGATATGTACGACCTTATCAATATATAAATTTTCGTCTGTTTCCTTCTTGAGCAAGCCAACGCCTCCTTTTAAATTTAAAAATCAAGCCCCGCTTCGCGTGCCCCATCAGATACCGCCTTGACCCGGCCGTGATACATGAACCCGCCGCGATCAAATACCACTGCCTTTATGCCTTTTTCCGACGCACGCTCACCGATTCGTTTGCCGATAAAATTCGCTGCGGCCACCTTGCTGTCAAATTTTTGCCCATTGCGGATTTCCGGCTCCATGGTTGAGGCGCATGCGAGGGTCATTCCCCGGGTATCATCGATGATCTGGGCATAGATATGTTTGGTGCTCCGGAAAATGCACAGTCTCGGCCGTTCCGGAGTGCCGGCCAGTTTCTTGCGGATGCGTTTTTTCCGCTTGACGCGCAGCGCTTTTCTAATATGTGGTGAACCCATAAATATTCAATCCTTCATACATCAAACGATTAATCAGTTCTCTTGCCTATTTGGCGGTCTTGCCGGCCTTGCGCTGGATGATTTCCTCCGCGTACTTAACCCCTTTGCCCTTATAGGGCTCCGGCGGCCGCAGCTGACGGATCGATGAGGCCGTATACCCCAAAAGCTCTTTGTCAATCCCGGACAACCGGATCACGTTCTTCTCAATATTGGCAGAGATTCCTTCCGGCAGCGGAAAATGAATCGGGTGCGAATATCCGAGATGAAATTCCAGCCCTTGGCCTTTAAGTTCCGCGCGGTAACCCACGCCATTGATTTCCAGCACCCGCTCGAACCCCTGGTTGACGCCGTGGACCATATTGGCGATCAGGGCCCGGGTCATGCCCCATACAGCCTTGGCCTTCTGATCGTTCCGGTGAACGCGTACGGTCAGTTCTGAATCGCTGATATTTACATCCGCATCCGGATGCACGGTCATAGAGAGGGTTCCCTTTTGACCCTGGACGCTTAACACCCGGTTATCATATGTTATTTCTGTTTTTTCAGGTACTTGAATCGGTTTCTTTCCCACTCGAGACATGGTTTTCTCCTTGCCTACCAGATATTACAAAGGACCTCGCCGCCGATCTTTTCGTTTCGAGCCTGCCGGTCTGTCATCACGCCTCTTGAGGTAGACAGAATAGAAAT
>DATGCF010000173.1:0-4788 GCA_035312245.1 Desulfosalsimonadaceae bacterium | reverse complement strand
GGCGACACCCTGCTCTCCGGGCCGGATGCGGAAATTCGGCCGGGCAATGCGCTGCCCTTAAGAAACATTCCGCTGGGCACCCAAATCCATAAGATCGAGCTGCGGGCCGGAAACGGCGGCCAGATCGTCAGAGGCGCCGGCGGCTACGCACAGGTTACGGCCAAAGAGGGCAAATATGCCACGATCCGCCTTCCCTCCGGGGAGGTTCGGATGGTGCTGCAAAGCTGCCGGGCGAGCATCGGGCAGATCGGCAACGTGGATCATGTGAATATCTCTTTGGGCAAAGCCGGGCGCACCCGGATGCTGGGCAGGCGGCCCAAAGTGCGGGGCGTTGTGAAAAACCCGGTGGATCATCCCATGGGCGGCGGGGAAGGCCGCTCATCCGGTGGCCGGCATCCCTGTACACCCTGGGGCAAGCCGACCAAGGGCTTGCGCACCCGGAGTCGAAAGAAAAGCGATCGGCTGATCGTGAAACGACGAAAGAAAAAGCGATAAATTTTAAGATTAATCGATAGCAGGAATATCAGGAGCAGTTAAGGTATGCCGCGGTCAATCAAAAAGGGTCCTTATATTGAACCCAAACTGTTTAAGAAGGTCAACGAAGCCCAGGCTTCCCGAAGCAGCAAGGTCATTAAGACCTGGTCCCGCCGATCAACCATCGTTCCGGAAATGGTGGGGCTGACGCTGGCGGTGCACAACGGCAAAAAATTCGTTCCGGTCTTTATTTCAGAAAATATGGTGGGGCATAAGCTCGGCGAGTTTTCCCCGTCACGGATTTTCTACGGGCATGCCGGTGACAAGAAAACGAAAATGAAACGGTAACCCTATAGATTTGGTTAGGATGTCCTAAAATGGAGGCACGGGCAACAGGCAAATATATGCGTATTTCCCCGCAGAAGGTTCGCAGTATCGTCGGCGCTGTAAAAGGCAAGCCGGTGGAAGCGGGGTTGAGTCAATTAAAATTCATGCCCCAAAAGGCGTCTGGGATTGTTGAGAAGGTCTTGCGCTCGGCTGTGGCCAACGCGGACCAGAAGGGGGAGTTGGATATCGATTCCCTGATGATTAAAAACATCATCGTCAATGAAGGCCCTATGCTGAAGCGATTTCGGGCGCGCGCACGCGGACGGGCAACTCGTATACTGAAACGAACGAGTCATATTACCGTGATCGTTGCCGAAGGGTAAAAAGGAGGAAAGTTGGGTCAGAAAGTCAATCCAATTGGCATGCGGTTAGGGATTGTCCGCACCTGGGGGTCCCGTTGGTATGCCGGCAAAGACTACCACAAATATGTTCTGGAAGATTACAAGCTGCGGACCTATTTGAAGAAAAAGCTGTATCATGCCGGTGTTTCACAGATAGAGATCGAACGCTCTACCAAGCGGATCAAGCTAAAGATTCATGCGGCGCGGCCCGGCATCATAATCGGGAAAAAGGGGGCCGAGATCGAAGCATTGAAAAAAGAGCTGGAAAAAATGGTCTCCCATGAGGTATTGGTCGACATCCAGGAGGTTCGCAAGCCTGAAATCGATGCGCAGCTGGTCGCTGAGAACGTCGCCAACCAGCTTGTTCGCCGGGTAGCCTTCCGTCGGGCCATGAAGCGGGCGGTTTCTTCAGCCATGCGCTTTGGCGCCCAGGGGATTAAGATTATTTGCTCCGGCCGGCTGGGCGGGGCCGAGATGGCGCGCGTGGAATGGTACAAGGAAGGCCGGATTCCCCTGCATACACTTCGGGCGGATATTGACTACGGCTTTACCAACGCCAATACCACCTATGGCACCATCGGCGTGAAGGTCTATATCTTTAAGGGCGAGATTTTAAGCGAAGAGCAAATGGCCAAAGACGGCCAGTAATACGCGAGAACCAGGGATACGAGGAGAATCGGATAGATGCTAAGCCCCAAAAGAGTAAAATATCGGAAAAAGCAAACAGGCCGAATGAGAGGCAAGGCTTACAGGGGGTCGCGGCTTAATTTTGGGGACTATGGGCTTCAGGCCGTGGAATGCGGCTCAATTTCCTCAAAGCAGATTGAAGCCGCCCGTATTGCCATGACCCGCCGGGTCAAGCGGGGCGGGAAGATGTGGATCCGGATCTTTCCGGATAAACCGTTTACGAAAAAGCCGGCTGAGGTACGGATGGGCAAAGGAAAAGGTGCTCCTGAGGGCTGGGTGGCCATTATTAAGCCCGGCCGCATCCTCTATGAGATGGAGGGCGTGCCCCGTGAGCTGGCCTATGAGGCGCTGCGGCTGGCAGCGCATAAGCTCCCGATCAAAACGAAATTTGTCGAAAGGAGCGAAATGTAATGAAGGCGCAGGATGTAAGAGAACTAAGCGGTGAAGAGCTGAATAAGCGGAGGCAGGATATGATTGAATCCTACTTTAATCTGCGATTCCAGCATGAAACCGGCCAACTTGAGAATCCGCGGCGGCTCCGGCAGGTAAAGCGCGATATCGCTCGGCTGAACACGGTCAAACGGGAACGCGAACTAAACATCAGATAAACGGTATAGAGTCATGGCAGAAAATGAAAGAGGCAAACGCAGGCAGTTGGTCGGAACTGTTTTAAGAGATAAGAATGACAAAACAGTCACGGTCATAGTGGATCGCTATGTGATTCATCCGGTCTATAAGAAGTATCTGCGCAGACGGGCAAAGTACGCCGCCCATGACGGGCAAAACGCTTGCGGCGTGGGCGATCGGGTGCTGATTACGGAGTCAAGACCATTGAGCCGGCGCAAGCGATGGCGGGTCAGCCGGATAATTGAAAAAGCGGTTTGATGAGCAGGGGATTTGAAAAATGATACAGGCGGAGACAAGGTTGTCCGTTGCGGATAATTCGGGCGCCAAGGAGGTCAGCTGCATTAAGGTGCTGGGCGGCTCCAGAAGGCGCTATGCAAGCATCGGCGATATCATCGTGGTGTCTGTTAAGCAGGCCATGCCGAATTCGAAGGTCAAGAAGGGCGATGTGCTCAAAGCCGTCATCGTTCGGACCAAGAAGGAAATCCGGCGGCCGGACGGCTCGTTTATCCGGTTTGATGAGAATTCGGCGGTATTGATCAATGCCCAGCGGGAGCCGATCGGTACCCGTATTTTCGGGCCTGTGGCCAGGGAACTCCGCGCGCAACGGTTCATGAAGATTATATCGCTGGCACCCGAAGTGCTGTAGGCGTTGGAGAAGTCCGATATGAATAAGGATAAGTGCAGGATCAAAAAAAACGATAAGGTTAAGGTGGTTGCCGGCAAGGACAAGGGAAAAATCGGCAAGGTCATCGATGTATATCCCAACAAAAACCGTATCCTGGTGGAAAACGTGAATACGGTTAAGCGGCATACCCGGCCGAATGCCAAGAACAAGCAGGGCGGTATCGTCGAAGGGGAGGCCGCGATCCATTGGTCCAATGTGATGCTGGTATGCAACAAATGCATGGCCCCGGTTCGAATAAAAATGCATCAGCTTGAGGATGGCAAACGGGTGCGGATCTGTCGGAAATGCAATGAAATTATCGATGCGTCGTAAGAGCGATTGCCGGAGGAATTAGCGATGTCAATAAAGGAATATTACGAAAACGAGGTCGTTCCCAAGCTGACCGAGACCTTTTCCTATAAGAACCGGTTTGAAATACCGAAGCTGGAGAAGATCGTTCTGAATATGGGGCTTGGTGAAGCGATTCAAAATATCAAGGTTCTTGATTCCGCCAAGGTCGAACTCAAGGAGATTACCGGCCAGGCCCCGGTGATCACGCGGGCCAAAAAATCCGTGGCCGCCTTTAAAGTGCGGGAGGGGATGCCGATCGGGTGTATGGTAACCCTGCGGCGCCAGCGGATGTATGATTTCTTTGATAAACTGGTCAATTTTGCACTTCCCCGCGTAAGAGACTTTCGGGGCGTTTCCGGAAAGGCCTTTGACGGGCAGGGCAACTACACTCTGGGCATTAAAGAACAGATCATCTTTCCGGAAGTCGATTACGATAAGATTGACACCTCGAAAGGTTTAAACGTCACGATCGTTACCTCGGCAAAAAATAATGATGAAGGCAAAGAGCTCCTCAGATTGATGGGCATGCCGTTTAGAAATTAACCATCTTAAGGAGGCTGGTTTGGCAAAAAAAGCGCTCAGAGAGAAGGCGGCCAAAAAACCCAAATTCTCAGTTCGGAAACATAATCGGTGCCCAATATGCGGGCGCCCGAGAGGCTACATTAGAAAATTCGGGATTTGTCGCCTCTGCTTCCGCAAGTTTGCTTCAGAGGGTCTGCTGCCGGGGGTTCAAAAGTCAAGCTGGTAGTTTAAGGCAATCGCAGTAAAAGTCATATAAAGGCTAACAGGACGGAGATAGATTCATGACGATGAGTGATCCTATAGCGGATATGCTTACCCGGATCCGCAATGGCGGCCGCGCCAAGCATCCCAGCGTGGATATGCCGGGGTCGAATTTAAAGACGGCGCTGGCCAAAGTGTTAAAGGACGAAGGGTTTATCCGGAATTATAAATTCATCAAGGATAATAAGCAGGGCCTTGTCCGGGTATATTTAAAGTACGACAAGAACAACCAGCATGTTATATACGGGCTTCAACGGGAGAGCAAGCCAAGCCGGCGGGTCTATGTGAACAGCAAGGAAATCAAGCCGGTTTTAAAGGGGCTCGGCATCTCTGTTCTGTCTACCTCCAGGGGGGTAATGACAGACAGGCAAGCCCGAAGCGAAAAGATCGGCGGCGAGCTCCTTTGTAATATCTGGTAGGCAAGGAGAAGACCATGTCTCGAGTGGGTAAAAAACCGATTCAAATACCTGAAAA
>DATGCF010000172.1:0-2512 GCA_035312245.1 Desulfosalsimonadaceae bacterium | reverse complement strand
ACCCTGCCAGCCGGGCCTTTAAAAGTAGCCCCATTTTATGGCTACAGCGACAACCAGTTCCGTGAAGCGAATGTCCACTATTTAGGAATTGAGGCCTATGGGAAAATGGGCAACCTCACACCCAAAGCTGAATTCGTCTATGCGCTGGGGGATAAAGATAACTTCACAGCCACCGGCGGCGAAGCCGATATTTCCGCGTATGGCGGATTTGCCGCTATAGAAGCCAGCCTTGGCGATATGTTTAATCCATACTTCGGCGGGTACTTAATATCCGGCGATGATGATGCGAATGATGAGGATATTGAAGCATTTAACCCCATTACGAATATTGCCCGCTATGCCGGCCCGTTTGGAATCGAAAACGCCTTTATTTACAGAGGCTCAAGCTTGCTTGGCAACCCTGTTTACAGCAATGCGTTTGAAAGGCTTGGCGGCCCAAATGGCTACGGGGGTATCAGTAATGCGGCCAGCGCCAACAGTCCGGGTATGTATACGTTAGGGCTCGGCACCAAAGGCGGAATGAACAGTTGGGCCTACAAAACCCAATTCCAGTATTTCTGGCTGGCGGAAACCGGTGCGCTGGAGGATCTTGCAGGGACAGACACATTGCCCAATGCGTCAGATAGCATTGATGATGTCATGGGCTGGGAATTCGATCTGCAGATCACCTATCACTTCAGCAAGCACTTTTCATTGGGCAACGTGGTTTCAATCTTTGATCCCGGCGATGGTATTGAAGATTTGCGGGGCCCGGGTTTTGATGAAATGGCTTTTGTGGACACGATTGAAATGAAATGGACATTCTAATTCGCTAGAGCAATTAATCTTTTCTCCAAACAAAAAAAGGCCGGACAACTCCGGCCTTTTTTTGTTAAATTATGGCTGAATTCCATAAACAAGGCGGGACTATGTTAAAAAACCGGCTTTTCGAACTGTTCATGTGTGCATGTCTGTTTTGGGCGGCGCCGGCATTTGCGGGTGAGCCAGATTATCAGGCGCTCCTGGCCTATCTGAATGATACCTTTCCGGAACAGCAGCAGGTTGTCGGAAAAATTTCAACAGTCCGGCAGAAGCAAATGCTCGTGCCTAAAGATTCGGTCTCACTAAAAAAAGGGCGGGAACTGCTGATTTTACAAAATCAGCCGGAAACCCCTGACGCCCTGCTTCCGGTCATCGGAGTTTTAAAAATCGACCGCTTGACCGGGGACGGCTATGTGGCCCGGCAGATTGCGGCTTTTGAAGAGGTACATCCGGAATCAGGCGATCCGATCGCGCGGCCCGCCTCTCCGGTCATCCATCTCTATTCCGGCATTGATGAAAAAGGCGGTTCTGCGCCGTATCAAAAACTACTCAACAAGCTGCTGGAAAATCATTACGAGGTCTTAGAGATTAACTCCATGGAGGACATTTCATCCAGCCGCCCGTACGGCATCCTGCTTCGATTGGAAAACACCGGCACCCGCCGGATAGTCAAAGTCCAGTCGCTTTATTCCGGCGCCACCCTGTATGCCGCTGGCCGGGATGATACCCCGGGTTTTCAGACAGCTCACACCGAAACCGAAACCGGCACTGCATTCCAGCTGCTCCGGCTCAGTGATAAATTCCAAAGACTGGTAATCTGCCAGCTCGACACCACCCCGGAAATGGAATTTGTGCTGCTGAGTGATGACAGCATCCAAGTCTTTCATAAAAGTAAAACCGGCCTCAAATCTGTATACGATTATGCATTTGAGGCCTCCGGCGGGATCGGCATCCATCTCCATGCCATGGATCTGACCGGAGACGGCCGGGATGAGCTGGCAGTGACCCTGGGACGTCGAAAAATGGCGGTTGATGCCTGGACCACCCGCTTGTGCTCGCAAATTTTAAGCGTTCAGGACAACCGGCTTCAGCCGCTCAAAAAAGATATTTCCTATTACCTTCGCGTGATTTCCGATCCGCGAGGAAACCCCGTCTTAATAGGCCAGGCAAAAGGCGAATATGAACCCTTTGCCGGCGATATTTTGAAAATTGATCTGGCAGCGGACGGCAGTCTATCCGCCGCTATGTACGAACCAGCCCAGGGGGTCCATTCCGTTTATCAATTCAACCTGCTCCCGGGATATACCGAGCATATCATGATTCTCGAACCTTCAAGTCATATCAGCGTCTATCGTGCGGAAACAGAGAAGCTATTGGCGAATACGGATCAAAACTATGGCAGTTATGAAACCGTCTCTTACCCGATTACCCTGGAAAAACCGGAATTTCGCGGCGGGTTTGATAAAAAGACCTCGGCGGACTGCTTTGCACCCAGGCGCTTTAGCCTGAAACCGGCGTATGATGATCAGGTTTTTACCATCAATAAACAGCGCGAAACGGATTGGAACCTGAAAAAGCTCAAAAATCTTATTTCCAGCGAAAAGGCCCGGGACAGCCTGGCAGCCGTCAAATGGACCGGCCAGGCCATCCGGCAAACCTATGAATCCAAAAGTATGGCCAAGGATATCCTGGATTTTTCATTTATGCACGG
>DATGCF010000171.1:0-16737 GCA_035312245.1 Desulfosalsimonadaceae bacterium | reverse complement strand
ATGCCGGAGTCGTGTCCGAAAAACATGAAAAACGGCACTTTGATCCCGGCGTGGTGGAAGACACCCGCGGAGGCAAACTGCAATACCAGCCACACGATGGCCATTTTATGGTGCGCGGCTGAACTGATAATCATCGATTTGCTGATAAATCCGCTAAACAGGGGAAAGGCGGAAATCGAGGCTGCTCCCACAATACAGAAAAGGCAGGTCAGGGGCATGGTTTTATAAAGGCCGCCCAAGTCCGTGCATTTAATCTTGCCGGTGACATGAAGGACCGCACCGGCGGACATAAACAGCAGGGCCTTGTAGAGGATATGGCAGAATGCGTGAGAGACAGTGCCGTTGATGGCCAGCTGCGTGCCAATGCCGACCCCGCATATCATAAATCCCACCTGATTGATCAGGCTGTAAGCCAGTACGCGACGGATATCATTTTCCAGCACCGCATAAAAAATCGGCACCGCCGTCATTATCGCGCCTAAGTAAATGAGCAGTTCAGTTCCGGGAAAAACCCGGGCCATCACGTATACCGCACTTTTGGTCGTAAAAGCGCTTAAAAAAACCGCGCCGGTTATGGTGGCTTCCGGGTATGCATCGCTCAGCCATGCATGCAGCGGAATGATGGCGGCGTTTACCGCCACGCCGATAAAAATCAGGATGCTTGCCGGACCGGACAGCTCCATGACAGAAAATTCCGCGGTCCCGGTGTTGTGAACATATAGAACGATGCCGGCCAGCAGGCACAACCCGCCAAACACATGCACCATGATATACCGGAAGCCCGCCGCCTGCGCCGCCCTGGTTTTGCGTGCGATAATTAAAAAGGCGGATGCCACGGCCATGATTTCCCAGAAAACATAGAGAGAAAAAAGATCCCCGGCAAGGGTGACACCCAGCGCGCCGCCGGCATAGGCAAACCCCGCGGTGTGCTGAACGTCGTCTTCCACCTTCAAAGCAAATATGATCGAAATAAAAGAAATAAGAACAAAAATGTAGGCGAAGACGCGGCTTAATCGGTCCAGCCGCCCCAGTATCAGATCAAATCCGAGAAACTCGAACTGCCAGTGCTGGCCCAATGGTGTATATAGCACGGTGATAAATGCGAGCACCGGCAGGATGAGCATATACGCGGATTTTATCCGGCCCTTCAGGAACGGGATTAAAAACCCCCCGACGATAAAGATCAGGGCGGGCGGAATGCCTAAATTTAATACTTCAGGGTTCATTTGTGCTCACACGGAAATCCGATGATTATCGCTCGTAATAGTCCTCATCTCTTTTGACAAAAAGCCTTAACAGCTTGGCGATATAAATTAGCGCCACACAGGAAATAAATCCGTAGGCGGCAAAAAAATCCGGATACCCTTCCCATCCAAATTCGGCATGCTTATGGATGAAAAAATCAATGATCAGTAAAACAACGAGGCTGGCAAAGAAAACCACCAGCAGTATGGTAACGTTTCTCGGATTATCAAAAATTTTCAGTTCCTTTTTCATAGTTTGCCCCGCATCATATGCTGCTTATAAAAACGAGCGCCAGATAAATGACCGCGATGGCCGTCACCACATAAAAGGCGGCTGGATAGCCTTTAACCGGCTCGTGGGTAAGCTCCATTTTTTCTTTTTCTTCAGTTTTCATTTTTTCGAATTTCAACCTCCCAGGATGCGGCTGACCGCCAGCTGCGACAGAGTCAAAAATGGCTGCGGATAAAAGAAGAGCAGCACAGAGATCACAGCCGTCGCCAGCAGCGGCGCAAGGCACCAGCCCGGCGCCTCCTTAAACTGGTTTTCAAACATGGATTCCGCTTCTGTGCAGAAAAACGCCCGATAGACAATGGGTAGAAAATAGGCCGCGTTTAAAAGCGAGCTGATCAGTAAAACCGCCAGCATGGTAAATTGTTCGGCCTCAATGGTGCCGATGGCCAGGTGCCATTTGCTGATAAATCCCCCGCAGGGCGGCAGCCCGATGACAGAGAGCGAGCCGATGAAAAACGCGGCCATGGTAAGCGGCATTTGCTTGCCGATGCCCACCATTTCCGAGATATTTTTGATGCCCGTGGCCACCACGATGGCGCCGGCGCAGAAAAAGAGCGTAATTTTGCCGAACGCGTGCATGGCAATATGCAGCATGCCGCCGGTCATGCCGGATTTGGAAAGCAGGGCGGCGCCCAGAACAATGTAGGAGAGCTGCCCGATGGTGGAAAACGCCAGCCGGCGCTTTAGGTTGTCCTGGGATAGCGCAATCAGGGAAGAAACCAGGATCGTAATGGCGGCAATGACGCACAAAAGTGTTCCAAAATCAAGCGCCTGAAGCAGATCCGGTCCGAAGAGGCCGGTAATGACCCGAAAAACGCAGAAGACCCCGACTTTGACCACAGCCACGGCATGCAGCAAAGCGCTGACCGGGGTTGGGGCCACCATGGCCGCTGGCAGCCACGCGTGCATGGGCATCACCGCGGCCTTGGAAAATCCGAACACAAACATCAACAAAAGCGGCAGCGCCTGGGCGAAAGCCAGGCCGCCGGAAAAGATGCCGCCGCTCGCAAAATCTAAAGTGCCGGTCATGAGATAGACCGCCACCATGGCCGGCAGCACCAGGCCGATGGAGCCGCCCATAATGTAGAGCAGGTATTTCCGTCCGGAACTCCGGGCTTCCGGGTCCTGATGGTGGGTGACCAGGGGGTACGTGGAAAGCGACAGGATTTCATAAAAAATATACATGGTCAGCAGGTTGGCGGAAAACGCCACCCCGACCGTTGCGCTAAGGGCTGCGGCAAAAAAGCAGAAGTAACGCGTCTGGCTGTGTTCATCAAGGCCCCGCATATAGCCGATGGAATAGGCGGAGGTCACGATCCACAGAAAGGAGGAGACCAGGGCGAAGAGCAGGCCGAAGGCATCCACCCGGAGCTTGAAGTCAATTCCCTCAAAAAAGGGAACGATGGTCAATTCCAGGGTGTGCCCGGCCAAGACCGCCGGCACCATGGAGGCGATAATGCCGAATTTGATAAGCGCCGCCGCGAACGTCCAGGCTTCACGGACATTGGGTTTTCGGCTGGAAGCCAGGATGGGAATGACCAGCAGCGAAACCAGGATCGCGATAAGCGGTTTTATGGAAATGATTGTTATCATAGGCTTCCCATAAGCGACGGCAGAACAGCGGGTTCAATAAATTGCGTCACCAATATGTGCGCATAGATGCCCATGGCGATCAGCAGGCCGGCGGTCACCAGCAGGGGTACCAGCATATCCAGGGATGCCTCCTGAAAAAGAGACTCCGCATGATGGTTATGGCTGTGATGGTGGTTCGCAAACGGTTCAAAATAGCTGATTTCAATAACCCGGAAAAATAGCAGCACATTCACCAAGCTGCTGATGATAAGGGCGGCCACAAACGCGTAGTGACCGGCATTAATGCCGCCGCTGATCAGATACCATTTGCTGAAAAAGCCGCAGGTGGGCGGCACGCCGATAATCGAGAGGGCGCCTACCACAAAGGCGATCATCGTGTAAGGCATTTTACCGAACAAGCCCTGCAGGTGCTTGAATTCGTCGAACTGCACCCGCGACATCACTGCACCGGCGGCCAAAAATACGCACAGGGTCATCATGGCGTCATTTAAGACATGCAGCACCGCCCCGGTCATGCCGGCGGCATTGCCGAGCCAGAAACCGCCCACCATGTAGCCCACCTCCACCACGATGATATAGGAAAGCATCCGTTTCAGCCGATTCTGCTTGTAGGCCAGAATCGATCCGGCGATAATGGCGATAACCGCGAGCCACTGGATGAATTCGGCGATTTCCATCTGGATAAAGGCAAAATCGGGCTGATACACCGTGAGGATCAGCCGGATCATTATATAAATCATTACCTTGGTGGTCAGCGGCGCAATCAGGCTGGCCGCCGGGTTGGGAGCGTGCGAATACGCGTTGGGCAGCCAGGTATGCAGGGGGAAAAGGGCCATCTTAATGAAAAGCCCGACGAGGCAAAGGATAAAGGAGACCTTGACCGGGGCCACGTTTTCAAGTGCGGGCAGAATCCCGGCGATATCCACCATGTTTAATGAACCGGTCACGATATAGAGGTATCCGATGCCCAGCAGATAAAAACTTGCGCCAATGGTGCCCAGGAAAAGATAGTGGAGGCTGGAAAGCGTGGCCCGGCCCCCGCCCATGCCGAGCAGGGCATATCCGGAAAGCGATGAAATTTCGAGCAGCACATAAAGGTTAAACGTGTCCCCGGTAATGACGATGCCCATCAGGCCGGTGACAAACAACAGGTAAAGCGCATAAAAGGCGCCCAGCCGGTTGGTAAATTGACTGGCTGCCGAAGTCCGGTGGGCAATCAGGTTAAGAATCGCCACCAGCGAGATCAGAATGAGGATGATGCCGTTTAGATGGTCAATATGTAAGGCAATCCCCCAGGGCGGATCCCAACCCGCCATCCGGTAGATGACGTCGCCGTCTGCCATGACCCGCCCCATCAATCCGACGGCGGACAAAAAGGATACCACCAGGGCGGCCAGGGCCGTGGGAAAGCAGAGGGAACGGCGGATCCAACCGGCGATATTGACAAAAAGCGCTGCCAGAAGTGGAACAATGATGATCAGGGCCGGAAATTGTGCGCTCATTGCTGACTTAGGTAATCAGTTTTGAGTTGTTCGATAATCTCGTCCTCCTCCAGCGTGTCATGCTGTTGATAGGCCTTGACAGCCAGGGCCAGGGCAACGCCCAGGGTCGCCACGGACACCACGATGGCGGTCAGCATCAGGACATGGGGCAGGGGATTCATATAGTCGGCCGCATGAATCGCATGGTGCCCGTTATGGCCGTGCCCAATTATGGGAATGGACGCATCGTGTTTGGTGGCAATGGAAACATAAAAAAGAATGACGGCGGTTTGAAAAATATTCATACCGATAATTTTTTTGACCAGGTTGTTTTTGGCCATCATGGCATAAAGCCCGATCATCATCAGGAAGATAACCACCCAATAATTATATTTGGCCAAAAAAAGCGATAGCAGATCGGGCATTGTCTATAACCCCTCGTCATGCCGGCCGGCTGATACCAGGTTGTAATAAATCCAAATCATCACCGCCGCTACCGCAAGCCCGACTCCGATTTCAATCAGAAGAATGCCGTGGGATCGCGCCATAACCGTACTTACATGGATAAGTTTGGAAAGCTGGCTGTAATTAAGAAAATTGGCGCCTAAAAGCAGGCATAAGGCTCCGGTGCCGGCATAGATCAAAACTCCGGTGGATGCCAGTTTTGAACTAATCGTTTCTGATATCCGCCGGGTGGTTGATCGCAGATCATTGGAAATCGCGATCAGGATGAGGGTGGCGCCGAAGATGACGCCGCCCTGGAAGCCGCCGCCCGGAGAGTGGTGGCCATGGGCAATCACATAAAGGGCGAACAGCTGTAGAAAGGGCACCACCAATCCGACGGCTTTTTGCATGATCAGGTCATAGGGGACCCACTGGGAGTCGATTCTCCGAAATTCATCGGAATCCGTCGGCTCCTTGCCTCCCTGCTCAATAATCAGGGTCACCCCGGTGTCCAGATGGCGGTAAAGCCTGAACTGGGGTGGTTCCCTCCTAAACCGGCGGAGAAGTATGAAGCAGGCCAGTCCGGCCGTGAAAATGACCGCGGTTTCAAACAGGGTGTCATAGCCCCGGTAATCGGCCAGCACGGCGGTGACCAGATTTGGAACAGCGGTGTCTTCAATCGCTTTTTCAATGTAGTAGGGCGAAACATGTTGGCTGGCCGGTGACTCCGGATCTCCGTATGCGGGAAAATCCATTGTGCCGTATAAAAGCACCGCGCCGAAGAGCAGAATGCATATGAAAGCGAATCGCTTCAATCCTTGCTCCTTCTTGAGGTTCTAAAGACCGCTGCCACAAAGAAGACCGTACTGACCCCGGCGCCTACGGAGGCTTCGGTAAAGGCCACATCCACAGCGCCCATCGCCGCCCAGGCAAGGCACATCAAAAAACTGTAGGCGCCAAATAAAACCGAGGCGCCTAAAAGATCGCGGATGCTGATGGCCGCGATGCCGCTGATCACCACCAGTGTCAGGATTATCAGGTCAAACTGCCAGATCATTCGTTTTCCCTATGCTCGTTGGTCCAGTGCGGCAGACCGGCCCGCAT
This sequence comes from Desulfosalsimonadaceae bacterium, assembly GCA_035312245.1. Taxonomy (GTDB): domain Bacteria; phylum Desulfobacterota; class Desulfobacteria; order Desulfobacterales; family Desulfosalsimonadaceae; genus M55B175. Next base: position 10,579 of record DATGCF010000171.1, on the reverse strand, counting down.
GCCCGCGTCCGCAATCGAATGGGTGGCGGTCGGGCTGGTAATAAAAATAAACACCACGATGAGCATGATTTTCAAGGCGGTCAGCAGCGCGGCAAGCGAAAAATCCGTCAGCACATAAAGGGCCATGCCGCTTAATGTCATGAAAAGACCCATCGTATCCAGCTTTCCAGCCGGATGGAGACGTGAATAAAAATCCGGAAACCGCAGAATGCCCACCGATCCGCCGGTAAAGAAAATAAGACCCATAATCAGTAGAATCAGGGCAAGGATGCTCACCATTTGCCTCCGTTGCAGGATCTATTCATTAATCGACTCATCGTATAACCCTTTGCGTTTTTGAAAAAATCGGGAGGTCGCCAAAACCGCGATAAAATTAAGCGTGGCATAGGCCAGGGCGATATCCACGAACATGTCCGCCTGGTGATAAATCAGGCCGATCATAATCAAAAGTGCGGTGGTTTTGCTGCCAATGGCGTTAACACCGATCAGCCGGTCCAGCACCGTGGGACCGAAAACCGCCCGATAAAGCGGCAGCAGCATCAGCACGCATAAAAAGATTCCGGCAGCAATAAAAACAGTTTCCATGGCTTATTTAAATATCGCCTCGACTCTTTTTTCCATATCGCCGGGCAGTGCGGCGGCGGATTTTTTGTCAATCGCGTGAACCGTATATTTGCTGAGTACCGAGACATAAAGGGTGATTGTGCCGGGGGTCAGCGTAATCGAATTAGCGAAGATCAGAAGCGCCATATCGTCTTTTAATTTACTTTGAAAGGTAATGACCTGCGGATCAATCAGTTCCTTCATGCGAGGGTGAAAGGTCAGGTAGAGCACATGCAGATTCGCGAGAAAAACTTCGTATAAAAGCCAGGGAAGGTATTTGAGAAAGCCCACCCACACGCGGGGCAGGGCCTCAACCCTGGGGGAGGGAAATAAAATGTCCGCGGAAATGGCTGCTACAATGAGGCTTGCAATCACGCCGAGGATCAAATGAAATAGATCGAACCGGCCGGAGAGGATGACCCAGGTGATCATACAGACGAGAAAAGTCAACGCCCGGGTGGACAGGGGAGTTCTCGATGAGCGACCGTATTCCTTGGTCCCTTTGGTATCGGACGGGTCTTCCGGGGATAAAGATCTCTTTTCCGGATTTGTCAATCCCACCGCCTTCTCCTTTTATGAATGCCGGTTTGGCAGCCGTTGCCTCGGATTTTTGCAGAAATCAGCTCTAAAAAAGGTTTAAAAGCCATCCATGCGCTCATTTCAAAAGACAGCGAGAAATCTCTGGTGTGCCGATAAGGCTTGGAATTTTAATTATAATATACCACCTGATGAAATGTCCGACAAGCGCTTTTTTACCTGCTGTTCATTTTTTGAAACTTCGGTTTATAAAAGTAAACATGGATCTTATGGTTTCAAATAAATCTTTCAAAAATTCGCAGTAGCTTCAATAACAGTCTCGTTTTATCTATAACCCTATGGATTTCTGATGACAAACCCCGGGGGGAATCGATATACTCATAAAAGGAAAACGGGTTGAATCGCAACCCGCCGTAAATACTTAAAAGGATAATTAAATGGAATCCGATATCGTGGTCAATACCTGGGGCGAACTTCAGGATGAGTTATTTCGGGACTCCTGGAATGAGGCCATTCAGCGGTTTCGCTCCCCGTATGTCTTCCGGGGGCTTTCAGACAGTTCCTACCGGCTGGTGACCTCTTTGATGCGCCTGGGCGGCCCGTATGAGAACCTGGAGCGGCATCTGCTCAGGAATTTCAGAAAATACGGCCAGGATGTGTCGCATCAGTTTACCTCGTTCTGGCACTTGTTGGGCATTGCCCAGCATCACAAGCTGCCGACCCGGCTGCTCGACTGGACCTATTCCCCCTATGTGGCGCTTCATTTTGCCATTGCCAATCATGAAAAATTTGATATCGACGGGGTGATTTGGGTGGTCAATTTTCAGGAGGCCCATGAACTGCTTCCGGTCGAACTGCGCAAGTGCCTGCATGCTGAAGGGGCTCAGGCCTTCACGGTGGAGCTTTTATCCACCCTGACCCGTCAGGGCGGTGCCGCAGCCTCGGGCGAGGAGACGTCGTTTTCCAATGTGATCCGGTCCCTGCAGGAATTTGATGAACTCTCGCGGGCCGGCGAGTTTCTGCTCTTTTTCGAGCCACCGTCCCTTGATCAACGGATTATCAATCAGTTCGCCCTGTTTTCGGTCATGCCGAACTGTGAACGCCCTATTGACGAATGGCTGAAAAATCATCCCGAACTCTATCGTCGGATCATTATCCCGGCGGAAAAGAAATGGGAGTTCAGGGACAAGCTTGACCAATGCAATATCACGGAGCGGGTGCTGTTTCCGGGATTGGACGGCCTGGGGTCCTGGCTGCGCCGGCATTACAGCCCGAAAACGGTTTAGAAATCACGAGGCCCCGAAGAATTTCTCAAAATGGGTATCCGTGGCGCCGATTTCTTCGAGTGTGGTGCCGATGCCGTTGACAAAATTGGGCGGACCGGCGACCATATAATGCAGTTTTTCCGGGGAGGGCAGCGTCTGTTTTAAAAAGTATGAATTGATGCGGCCCTTGGGACCTGGCCAGTCTTCCTGGCGGGTCATGACAAAGATGACGCGAATGTTATCTTTTTCCGCATCGATTTTTTTGAGGTCATGATAAAACGCCGCATTATCCAAGTTTTTGTTTGAATGCAGGAGCGTAATGGGGCGCCTGTCGCCCGTTGCGACGGCATGCTCGAGCATACATTTAAATGGCGTGATCCCGATGCCGCCGGCCACCATTACAATTTCTTTATTCGATACCTCGGGCATTGTTAGGGAGCCGCCGATCTGGCTGATCCAGGCCGCATCATCAAACTGCATGGCGGACAGCGTCTGCTTGTAGCCGGTATCGGACATCCGGGTGGCGATTTCAATGTTTTCCGCATCCGGATGAACGATGGAAAAATAGCGCTCATCGCCTTTTTCATCCGGGTGCTGCAGGGAAAGCTTCAGCCGGACCCACTGCCCCGGTGTGTAGGAAAGCTCGCCATCCGGGGCAAACCCGAACAGGGTAGTATTTTCGGCCACTTCCTTTTTGTATTTCAGCCAGACTTTCATTGCTGACTCCATTGGGGTGCGTATTATTAAAGGTGTATTCGTTTGACTCAGTAAAAACTCGGGGGCCTGCATCAAATTCCCGCCACTGTCATTTCGAGCGGCAGCGAGAAATCTTTTAAAGAAGATTCCTCGTCGCTCCCGCTCCTCGGACTGACAGAATAAATGGTTGAACCAAGATCAAGGCCGCCGGTCCACCTGTAATATCAAAACCGGATCGATAACATGAAATTTAAGTTTTTTTGCAGATAATGCAAAAATATTCAACCTTAAGAAAGAATCCGCATGGCTAAACTCAATGAAACGTTAGGCAGCTATGTCTCCCATCGCCGGATTGACGCCGGCATCCGCATTGATGTCGAGAACGCGGTGGTTGACGTGATGATATATGCCCATACCATCTGCCGGATATCAGTTAGACGTCCGGGGGATGAGTCAGACGGCTTCTCTTATGCGGTTATCTCGGAACCAGCGCCCGAGGCATTCGATTTGGCGGATGACGCGGAGAAGCTCGAAATCCGGACAGGCCGCTTTGTCGCGGAAATCAAAAAATTTCCGGTGCGGATCTGCTTCTGCACATTGGCCGGCGACCCGATTAATAAGGATGATCCGGCATTCGGGGTTTCCTGGATTGGCGATGAAATCACCGACTATAAACAGCTTCAACCCGGCGAACGGTTCCTTGGACTGGGCGAGAAAACCGGTCACCTGGATCGGGCAGGGTCCGCCTGCACCAATTGGAACACCGATTGTTGGGCGTATCCAGCAGATGCGGATCCGCTTTATACCAGCATGCCGTTTTATATCGGCGTGCATGCCGGCCTTTGCTACGGTATGTTTCTGGACAGCACGTATAAAACCACGTTTAATTTCGGGGCGGCAAACAATCGGTTTGCCTTTTTCTCCGCCGATGCCGGTCCATTGGATTATTACTTTATCCATGAGGATACGGTGGCCGGCATCCTGCGGGCGTTCTCCTGGCTGGTCGGCCGCATGCCCATGCCCCCGCTCTGGAGCCTGGGCTATCAGCAGTGCCGGTTCAGCTATTATCCGGCCCATGAGGTTTTAAACCTGGCCCGCCAGTTCCGGAATCGGGGCATCCCCGCGGACGTGATTTATTTGGATATTCATTATATGGATGGATTCCGAATGTTTACCTGGGACGAAGCCCGTTTTCCCGAGCCAGAAAAGCTAATCGCTCAATTAAGGGAGATGGGCTTTCATGTGGCGGTGATTCTGGACCCCGGAATCAAAATCGAGGCTGGCTACGCCCCCTATGATGACGGCATGGCCAGGGATGTGTTTGTGACATATCCGGACGGAAAACCCTATAGCGGCGAGGTATGGCCAGGCTGGTGCCATTTTCCGGATTTTACGCATCCGGATACGAGGGACTGGTGGGCCGGCTGGCTGAAAGATTTGGCTGATTCGGGAATCGAGGGGTTCTGGAACGATATGAACGAGCCGTCCGCATGGGGTCACTCTATTCCGAGCCTGATCGAATTCGATTTTGAGGGCCGGAAGGCGGCCCATAGGCAGGCGCATAACGCTTACGGCATGCAGATGGCCCGGGCCACATGGACGGGGGTTGTTAAATGGCTAAAAAACAAACGGCCCTTTGTCCTGACCCGGGCGGGCTATACCGGGGTCCAGCGGTACTCAGCGGTCTGGACGGGGGATAACGTCTCAGATGACCCCCATATGCTGGCGGATGTCCGCATGGTAAACAGCATGGGGCTGTCCGGAATGCCGTTTGCCGGGTATGATATCGGGGGATTTGTGGGCGAATGCCCGCCGAATTTGTTCGCCCGCTGGATCAGCATCGGGGTATTTGCCCCGCTCATGCGCGGCCATACCATGGTTAACAGCCGGGATGCCGAACCGTGGTGTTTCGGCGAAGAGGTGGAGGCGATCGCCAAAAATTTCATTCGCCTGAGATACCGGCTGCTCCCCTATATTTACAGCACTTTTTATGCCTGCACCCAAACCGGCCTGCCGGTGGCGAGAAGTCTTGTCATCGAGACCCCCCACGAGCCAATGGTCTACAACCACGCCTATGAGAACGAATTTTTCTTCGGTGACGCCATTCTGGTGGTGCCGGTGGCCTCAGACGTGCATATCACCAAGCTCTACCTGCCGGCCGGCCGCTGGTATGACTTTTATACCGACCAAAGGCTTGACGGGGGAAAAGAGATCCTTTGGGAGGCGCCGCCGGATAAACTGCCGATTTTTGTCCGTGCCGGCAGTGTGATCCCAATGCAGCAGCCGGTCTCTTGCGCGGATCAACTGCCGGCCGGCCCCCTTGAGCTCCATGTGTATGCGGACCCGGAAATGGAAACGCTTTTTACCTATTACGAAGATGACGGGATCACGTGGGATTATCAGGAGGGCGCCTTTTTTCGGCGCGATATCCGGCTCACCCCGGATGAACTAGTGCTTGAGCCGGCAGTCGGCGATTATGCCTCAAGGTTTAAGCAGATAAAGGTCTATTTTCACGGATTTGATTTTACGGAACAGGGAAATATACACTTAAACCGGAAGAAAAAGCCGCTGCACGCGGAATCCTTCCGGTTTTTTGATCTGATTGCGCCGTTAGACAGGAACGGCGACGCATTCGATCCCTATGGGGAACTGCCGGTCTACTCTGTAACGGCCAGGCACAGCCGGGATCAAATGAAGTTCAGATTTTAACCCCGTCTTAAACTGATTCCCGTCTTAATCTGACTCTTACTCTTAATCTTACTCTTACTGTTACTTCAAAAACCCCTGAATAATTTTATTCACCGCCGCGTCATAGCTCAGCCCAAGGCTCATGAGCTTCATCAGCTGATCGTTGGCGATTTTGCCGATGGAAGCCTCATGGGTCATCTCCGCATCCGGATGCAAGGCCTTTAGCGCCGGAATGGTCTGGTTGGTGCCGTTGTCCATGATAATGGCGTCGCACTCGATATGGCCGTAGCATTTGGCCCGGGCCGTTAGGTTCACGTAAAAATCCTGGTTGGAATCGCCTTTCACCACCGACCGGGAGACGATATTCGCCTTGCTGTCCGTGCCGGAGAGTTCGATGTCGTTTCTGGATTCCGCTGCCTGGCTCCCCTCGGTCATCACCCGTTCGGTGATCAGAAGCACGCTGCCCGCACCGATTTGGGCCTCATTATAGCGCTTGGCCTCGTCCACGCCGCCCAGCTGGGTAAGCTCCATCTCGGCGCTGGCGTTTTCCTCCATGAACACCTTTGTGGTGGGGTTTAGAATGCGCCTGCCGGTGCCTTCGCCGAGGGCCACGTGCTTTTCCACGTATTTTACTTTTGCGCCGCTTTTAATCTGAAATTCGTGGATGCCGGAGTGGCCCTCGGACTCGGAGCTGCCGCAGTGGATGCCGCAGCCCGCCACAATCGTCACATCCGCATCCTCGCCGATAATGAAGGTGTTATACACCACGTCATGGAGGCCCGCCTGGGAAAGTATCACCGGTATGTGCACCGACTCGTTCACCGTGCCCGGCTTAATGTTAATGGTAATCCCGTCGCCTTTTTCGCTGGCTTCGATATTGATGTTCGCGGAGACCTCTCTGCCCACGAGCTGACCGTTTTTCCGGATGTTGTACGCACCCTTGGGGACTCCTTCGAGATCGGCGACTTCCTTTAAAACCTGTTTATCGATAGCATCGAGCATTGCCTTCTCCTTCGCACTTTTCGCTGAACGTACAAACGCTTAGATCCTCCAGCATCGGCATGGCACCTTCCAGGTCGCCGGTATAGCCGATTTTCCCGTCCTTGATCAAAAGCAGGGTATCCGCGGCTTCAAGAAACGATTTGTTATGGCTCACCACGATGGTGGTGGTATTGTTTTCCGCCTGCTCCTTTTTGAGCAGATCCACCATCGGGCCGATGGTCCAGAGGTCGATCCCGGTGTCCGGCTCGTCATAGATAGCCACTTTGGGGTTCCGCGCAATCACCGTAGCCAGTTCAATCTTTTTGATCTCCCCGCCGGAAAGCTTGCTGTCCACAGGCTTGTCCAGAAAATCAAAAGAGCAGACCCCCACCCGGGCGATGATATCCGTCAGTGCATCTTCGTCATCCGTGCCCGCGGCAATGGACAAAAGATCCCTGAATGTCGTGCCCTTGAAGCGCGCCGGATTCTGAAACCCGTAGACGATGCCGGCTTGGGACCGCTCGTTAATGGACATCTGGCTGATGTCCTTATCCTCAAATGTTATTTTGCCATCAGTCAGTTTGTTGATGCCCATGATCAGCTTGGCCACAGTGGTTTTGCCGGATCCGTTCGGGCCGGTAATGGCATAGAATTTGCCCGGCTCGAATGTAAAGCTGATGTCATTGATAATGGACCGCACGGGCGGGCTGTCTGAGCCAGAATCCGACTCCGGGGCCGTAAAGGAAATATTCTGTAGTTCAAGCATGATTAAATTTCCCCTGTCTTCGGTTGTATAAAGAATCGATCAATTAAAGTTTGAATTACGATTAATTTAAGCATCATGTTATAAAATGCCAATAAGGGATTCATGATTGTGAGACTTGAAAGTCGGCGATAAAAGGGATATGCATATATAAATTATGAAACGACCATCACCCAAAGAACTTTTCAACAAGCTGAGAGAGGCCAAAAACGCGGCGGCCAACGGGAATGTCGCCCTGCTGAACCAGTCCGTGCTGGCCATTGACGCCATTGATCTGGACTATGTCATTGACAATGAGCTGTTAAAATTTCTGCCCGAGTGCCTGGCAGAGATCAAGCCGGCCGAGTATGTCGGCCTCTATCCGCCGCAGCGCTCCTATGAAACAGAAATCAAGGGGCTTGAGCTTTTTGCCTACCGGGCGCATAGTGACACATTTAACTGTGAAATCTATATTAAATTCGCCCTGGCCGAAGATTTTTTATGGCTGGTCTCGTTTCATAAAAATCGATAGTCAGTCGGAGAGCCGATGAAAATCAAGTCATGTCCGTTCTGCCGGAAAAAGATGGTGCTCCAGCGCCTGACCAAGACCATTCAGTTTCGGGGCATCACCATTACCTATGAAACCGAAGCCTTTGTCTGCTCTGAATGCGGCCTGGAGGCCGGCACCATTGAATCCGCCGGAAATACGCAGTGCGCCATTGCCGACGCCTACCGCGAAAGAAAGCAGATGCTGACCAGCGGCGATATGAAAACCCTGCGCGAGGAAAAGGGCCTTTCACAGGCAGATCTTGCCAAATTGATCCAGGTGGAAGCGGTCCACGTCATGCGCTGGGAATGCGGGTTAATCCAAACCGAAAAGGTGGACCAGGCGCTTAGGAGCCACCTTGAATAGATTTATTTGCTTAAGTTTTCCTTTTGTCTCCTTCTCCCTTTGGGAGAAGGCTGGGATGAGGGTAAAAATGGCTTAAGGGGGGCTTGAAGGAAGCGGCTTTTATATACGTGCTCGTTCTCGTATTCGTCATCGGCTTTTAAATTTCCCGAGTACGAGCACCGCCCAGCTTTTGCGGGACTGAGTACGATAAAGATATAAGATGAAAGGGAATCACACATGACACCCGTCTCCCTCGTCACATACGAAGCCGGCAATAACGCCTTAAAAACAGCCATTGAACTGGTAAACGGCCTTGAATCCCTGAGCCCCTCGGACCGGATCATGATAAAGCCCAATCTCGTGGCCTGGGATGATCAACACCCCATCGCCCCCTATGGCGTATTTACCACCACCCGGCTGGTCGAGGACCTGGTGATCCTGCTGAAGGATCTGGGCTGCCAGCATATCCGCATCGGCGAAGGCTCCGTGGAAGTCAAAAAAGGCGTGGGCACGCCCCGGGCATTTGAGGGGCTTGGCTACAAGGCCCTTGAAAAGCGCTACGGAGTGAATCTCGTGGATTTTAATCAAAGCAGCCACGACGCGTTTCCCATCCACGATGATTTAAAGCTCAGGATTGCCAAAGAGGCCCTGGCATGCGATTTTTTTATCGATTTTCCGGTATTAAAGACCCACGGCCAGACCAAGGTTTCACTTGGCATGAAAAACCTGAAAGGCTGCCTTAAGAAAACCGCCAAGCGTCAGTGCCACAATCCTAAATATCCTCTTGAGGACAACTTCTCCCACCTGGCAGATATCATAAAGCCGGCGCTGACCATTATTGACGGCATCTATGCGCTGGAGCGCGGGGCCTTTCATTACGGCAACGCCTACCCCAAAAACCTGATCATCGCCTCAAAAGATACGTTTGCTGCGGATTTAGCGGGTGCTAAGCTCATGGGCTTTGACGGCGAAGATATTGACCATTTCGGCTATTACGCCGCACGGCACGGCCGGTCGCTAAATGTCAATGAGCTGGATATCCGGGGCGAGGCATTGGACGCCCACATCCAGCCGTTAAAATGGGACTGGACATGGACTGAAGAAAATACCGGCCCCGGGGTGTTTAAGAAAATGGGAATTACCGGCGTGGCACTCCCCAAATATGATGAGACCCTATGTTCCGGCTGCTCGCCCATCGCCAATATGAGCAACCTCCTGGTGATGTCCGCGTTTAAGGGCGAGCCCCTGCCCAGGGTGGAGATACTGAACGGCAAGAAAATGCAGGCGCGGCCCGGCTTTGACAAAACCGTGCTCCTTGGCAACTGCATCATCAAGGCCAATGAGAATAACCCGAATATCAGCGAGGTGGTAGAGGTGAAGGGCTGTCCGCCCGCTGAGGAGGACGTGGTTGCAGCCTTTCAGTCTGTTGGCCTGGCTGTGGATCCGGCCTTTTATCAAGGGTATTTGAAGCAGCAGAGCGAAAAGTATGAAGGCAGGGAAGGCTATCACCCGGAATTTTTCAAAGCCGCATCCGATTAATTTTTTTTATCATTTGGAATGATTCCCAGGGCTGCGTCCCGGTACCTAACGCTGACAATGATTTTTTTCAGCCCTCCCCCAATTTTTGAGGGAGGGATTGGGTGGAGGTAAAGTTATTTCGAAAAGGCAGCGAGAGATCTTATGTGATGCATGACAATGGCCATATTCGTGCTTAGATTTTGTAATACGCACAAACGCGACCGGGCGGGTTAAAAGCCCGAAAACCATACCCAATGGAGGCTTTAAAATGGCTGAAAAAAAACTAAAACAGGTCTGCCACTGCGAAAACTGCGGCAGCGAAGCGGAAATGACCATTACCTGCCAGCTCTTGCCGGAAGAAGATGATCCGGAATTCGAAAAGAAAGATGTTAAGGTTTCAAATGAGAAGATAGAAGGAGGCAAGCAGGGCCATGCCGTATGCAGCCACTGCGGCGCCGAAGCAGATATCTGGCTGAATATGGGATCCTGACCGTCTTAATCTTACTCTATAAAATAGTCCATCCTCCTTTTTCCTCCTTCTCTCCCTTGGTGGAGAAGGCCGGGATGAGGGGGTAAATTTGATGTAAAAACCCTTTAACCCTGCTTTGACGGAAACAGATACTCCAGCGAAGACAGGCTTCCTTCGATCGCCATACT
>DATGCF010000170.1:0-2367 GCA_035312245.1 Desulfosalsimonadaceae bacterium | reverse complement strand
TTAAGTCGGTGACGGCGGGATAAAAGTAGCCGGCTGACACACCCGCGGCCATCGCCAGAAATATCCACAGGGTCAGAAACCGGTCGAGAAGCGGCAGTTTTTTGACGGTGGATTCGGTCATGAACAGATTCTCCTTGCTATTCGTTTATTCGGTTTACTTCCAATAACAGGCCGTTCTCGCGCAAAGACGCCAAGGCGCAAAGTTTCAAAGCCATCCTTGGCGCTCTTGGCGGCTTTGCCCGGGAATAAAAGAATAGGATTTGAGCAGCATATATGGAGGCCCTAAAGTAATTTATATGGCGGCGCCGAATGTATAGGTTACGGTGAAATAGATGCCGATGCCGATAAATACGGCGGCGGTCAATCGCCGCAAATACCGCTCCATGAATGTGAGGCCCTTTATGAAAGCGGCAGCCGCCCGAGTGCCATAGGAAAGCAGCAGGGCAAAGCCGATCACGGGAAGGGCCGTGCCAATGCCGTACCAAAGGGGCAGCCAGATGCCGGACTCAAACTTCAGGGCAAGTGGTATCACGCTGCCGAAGAACAGGGCGGCGGATACCGGGCAGAAAGATAAGGCAAATATAAATCCCAGAAAAATCGCCCCGATGGTGCCGCCGTTGCTTAACCGGCGGATGAAAGCTGAATTGCCGTCTCCCCAGGCCGGCAGGCGCAAAGGGATGATATCGGCAATCAGCAGGCCGACGACAATTAAGACCGGTCCGAGCAGCTTGTTCATGTACTGCTGAAGAAACATGGACACCCCGGGGATGGAAAACAGCCCGGCCACGATGATAAAGCAGATCAGGATATAGGCAAGCGCCCGGCCGCCGGTATAGGCCGCCCCCGCTACGAGGGTGCCGTAGCGGGTTTCAATCTGCCTGCCGATAAACGTGGTGGCCGCGATATTGGTGGCCAGCGGGCACGGCGAAATCGATGTCAGGATCCCAAACCACAGCGCTGATACCATGGGAAGAGCGCTCAGCTCCATCAGCTTTTCTCCATAAATTCCATGGTTTCGGTGGTCACATAGTCAAAATATTTATCCTTGTCCCGCAATAGCTGCCACACCTTATCCAGGTTTTTCCAGCGGACCGTTTCCCCGTCATTTTGTTCAACAATCACCAGGGATTTGGTGTAGAGATGAAAATCCCTGGCAAAATGTTTGTTTTCCGGCTTTTCGATATTAACCGTTTTCCACTGGAGTTCACCGCTTTCAATGGCCTGTTTGAAATGGTCCTTAATGGCGGTTTCCGACCACTCCTCCAGACGGTAGCAGGAGGCGCACCGCTTGCTGGTGTAGAAGTAGTAGGCGATAAATTGCGGGCTTTCATTGCTGACAGACTCGGCGGTTTCCGGCTCCGCTTGACTGGCCGAGGCCGGGAAACCGCCGAGGATAAAACAAATCATTATTATGAGAGCGATCAGAACGCCTTTTTTAAAACATTGGGGGGTCATTCGGCCTCCTTTATTTCAGCCATTTTTTAATGTCATCTTTTTTGGGCACCTTGCCCACGGATTTGACCTCGCCGTCGACCACCACGGCCGGCGTGCCGAAAACACCATAGCTGGCGATTTCCATGGTATCGGTCACTTTGTCCACGGTCGCGTCCGAGCCGGTTTCCGCCACGATCTCCTTGACAATTTTTTCCGTTTGCTGGCATTTCGGGCAGCCAGGGCCCAGAATTTTGATGTCCATGAGAATTCCTTCCTTTTATTGTTTCTATTTGTCCATGATGCCGCCGCCCATGAGGTAAAAATAAGTGGTCGCCCAGTTGGCCAGCACCACGGTAATGCCGAATAAGACGTTTCCGAGGCTCATCAGCGCAAATCCGCTCATGATGTTGCCCACCACGCATCCGTGGCCGATGGCGGCACCGGTGCCCAGAAGAATCCCCCCAAAAAAGGCGATGACAGTCTGGTCGGGCGGGCGCGGCATAAACTGTGTTTTACCGGAAAGCCGGGCACTGAAGGCCGCGCCGGCAACCAGGGCCACGATTTCCAGCACAAGCCACCAGGTGATTTTTTTGGCGGGCACAGGGCCTTCCGTTTCGGCATATACCGGTGCCCTGACCGGCGGGGCCACCTCGGGCGATGCATATAGATGCTTCAAGGGCGCATCTGTTAAAAGGACCTGGGCATTAAGCACCCCGCCGGTGACCCCCAGGGGATAGTTTCGGCCGCTGGAAGCAGATGACATGTAGGCAAATACCGCCAGCAGGCCGATAGCAATGCCCGCCTGCCAGGGTTTCCATCGCCGAAGCACCAGCCGCTGCAGCAAGGGCAGATCTTGTTTAATCACGGCTGTCTGCCGTTTTTGGCGGTTCTGGCAGGCCCGCCTGATTCGCCATGCCGCCAGCAGGGTGAGCG
>DATGCF010000169.1:0-19855 GCA_035312245.1 Desulfosalsimonadaceae bacterium | reverse complement strand
CTTGGCAATATTACCGGCGGGCTCTCCGGTCCGGCCATCAAGCCGATTGCGCTTCGGATGGTCTGGCAGGTAGCCCAGGCGGTGAATGTACCGGTGATCGGCATCGGCGGGATTGTGACAGCTGAAGATGCCCTGGAGTTTATCATTGCCGGCGCTTCTGCCGTTCAGATCGGTACGGCCAATTTTACGAATCCGGCCGTCACAATGGAAGTCATCGAGGGCATCCGGTCGTTTCTTCAAGAGCAGGGCATCGATCATATATCGGAGATAGTCGGCACCCTGAGAACAGACTAAAAAAATCCTATCAACTTATAAGAATTCTATGGTATATAATTAATTTAAATCAAACGGTGTTTGTTTCATTAAACGACAATTTAATCAAAAAAGGAGTCTATTATGCTGAAACGAGTAATTATCGGAATGATGGTCGTTTTAATGATGGCCTCGCTGGCATCTGCCCGCGAACTGGAAGGGATCGAAATGCCCGAATTGCTTGTCGTTAAGGATACCCCCCTGGTCTTAAACGGGGCGGGGGTGAGAAATGTGATGTTTCTTAAATTCTATGTCGGCGGCCTTTATTTGCAGGATGCGATGACCGACCAGCAGGCGGTCATGGAAGCGAATGAACCCATGGTCATCCGGCTTCACTTAATCGATGATGTGGACCAGAAGACCATGAAGCGGGCCTGTCTAAACGGTTTCAAAAACGCCACCGGTAATAATCTGGAGCCGATTCAGGAACGGGTGGATCGCTTTTTGAACTGTTTTTCCGAGCCCATCAAGGAGGGCGACATCTTTAACTTTCAATATCACCCGGATTATGGCCTGGAAGTCTACAAGTTTGACGAACTCCAGGATACCATGAAAGGCGTTGAGTTCAAGGAAGCCATGTTTGGCATCTGGCTATGCGATAAGCCGGCGGATAAAGGATTGAAAAAGGCTATGCTGGCCGGTGATGTGTCGGAAGATGCCCGGGCAATGAAGGTGGAGAAAATGGCTCAGCTTGAAAAAGAGAAAGAAAAGATGATGGCCCAGGCTGAAGAAGCCAAAGCGGCCGCTGTCGCTGAAAAGAAAAAGGCCGAAGAGGCGGCTGCCGCAGCCGAGGAAAAAGCCGCTGCAAAAGCAGAAAAAATGAAGAAAGCGGCTGAAGAAACCGCAACCGGGGCCGGAGCCGCCGCAGAAGAAGCCAAGGCTAAGACGGTGGCGGAAAAGGAAAAGGCCGAAAAGAAGGCAGCAGCTGCCAAAGAAAAGACCATGGCCAAGGCGGAAAAAGCGGCTTCCGGTGTTATTTCAAAGGACGAGGTTATGTCCGAGGATATCTATTTCACCTTGGGCGGCGACAAATTGACGTCAGAGGCCAGGCAGAAGCTGGATAAAAAGGCGGCATGGCTTAAGGCCAATTCGGATGCCATGGTGCTCCTTGAAGGCCACTCAGATGCCCGCGGTCCCAAGGATCTCAACTATCGGCTGGCTGAAGAGCGCGCCAATAGCGTTAAAAATTATCTCGTTGAAGCGGGTGTGGACGCCGACCGGCTGGGGGTCATCAGCTACGGCGAAGAGCGCCCCATCGCCTCCGGCGACAATAAGGCGGATTGGCGGAAAAACCGACGGGTGCATCTGCGGATCATCGAATAGTCAAATATTTACATCAGTATGAAATAAAAAGGGGAAAGCCGGTTTCTCAGCGGCTTTCCCCTTTTTTTCTATTCCTCACAGGCGACCTAAATGCCGCCCCTTCCCGTACTCGTACTCGTGCTCGTAATCGGCCTTTAAATCTCCCGAGTACGATGACGAGTACCGTCCCGCTCGCGCGGGACTGAGTACGATCAGTTCTTAGCCTTCCCCCGCTACAGGCCGCCCTCCGTGTTGGGCGGATTTTGTTTCAGGTATTCCAGGCGATTTAACCCATTGACATAGGCGTACGCACTGGCGGTAATAATGTCCGGATCCGTCCCGCGGCCCAGCGCGATCAGCCCGTTTTCCTTAAGCCGAACGGTCACTTCACCCTGGGCATCCGTGCCGTCGGTTAGCGCATTGATGGAAAAGCGCATAAGCTCGGACTGGGTCTGGGTCATTTCGGCTATGGTGTGATAGGTGGCGTCAATCGGACCGTTGCCCGTGCCCGTGCCCCTGATGACTTTGCCGTTGATCGAGATTTTGACGCTGGCCGTCGGAAAGACCGTGGTGCCGCTGGAAAGATGGAGATATTCCAGGGAATAAATGTCCGAGGTCCGAAGGATCCCTTCATTGACGATGGCTTCTATATCTTCGTCATGAACGACTTTTTTCTTGTCTGAGAGGGACTTGAATTTCTCGAAAACGATTTTAATCTCGTCTTCGGAGAGGTCATAGCCCATGTTTTTCAAATATTTTCGCAGGGCGTGCTTTCCCGAATGCTTGCCCATGACCATCCGGTTGCTGGTAAGCCCAACGGTTTCCGGCTTCATGATCTCATAGGTCATGGGGTTTTTTAATACCCCATCCTGATGGATACCGGCTTCATGGGCAAATGCGTTGGCGCCGACAATGGCTTTATTCGGCTGCACCATGATACCGGTAATCATGCTCACCAGCCGGCTGGTGGGATGAATGCGCTGGGTTTGAATGCCGGTGGTCACCGGCACATAGGTGGGCCGGGTATGCAGCGTCATGACCAGCTCTTCCAGTGACGTGTTGCCGGCCCGCTCACCGATGCCGTTCACCGTAACTTCCGCCTGCCGGGCGCCGGCATGAATCGCCGCCAGGGTGTTGGCGGTGCCCAGGCCCAGATCGTTGTGGCAGTGCACGCTCAGGATGGCCTTGTGAATATTGGGCGTGTTTTTCATCACATACGTGATCAGTTCGCTGAACTCCTTGGGAATGGCATAGCCAACCGTATCCGGCAGATTGACCACCCGGGCGCCGGCATCAATCACCGCTTCAAAGACCTGGCAGAGGAAATCCGGGTCGCTGCGGGAGCCGTCCTCGGCTGAAAACTCCACATTGTCCGTAAATGAAGCCGCGTATTTAATGGCATCCACCGCCGTGCTTAATACTTCCTCACGGGACATATTGAGCTTGTAGGTCATGTGGATGTCCGAGGTGGCCAGAAACGTATGAATCCGGGGCCGGTTCGCATGGGATACCGCCTTCCATGCCCGGTCGATGTCTTTGACCGAAGCCCGGCAGAGCGCGGCGATTTGAGAGTTGACCACTTTTTTGGCCACCTCGGAGACCGCCTCGAAGTCGCCCTCTGATGAGGCGGGAAAACCGGCTTCTATGACATCCACGCCTAGTTTTTCCAGCTGGGTGGCGATGCGGACCTTTTCCGCCACATTCATACTGGCGCCGGGCGACTGCTCGCCGTCCCGCAGGGTGGTATCAAATATATATAATTTTTCCTTCATGGTATGACTCCATTTACTTTATCTTTGGCCAGTTTGAACTGAAAACTGTCGGCCAGCGCCTGCCAGGTGGCCTCTATGATGTCTTCGGAGACACCGATGGTACTCCATAGCTGCTCTTCATCCCGGGATTCAATCAGCACCCGAACCTTGGCGCCGGTGCCTTCGCTGCCGTCCAGGACGCGCACCTTAAAATCCACCAGATGCACCGGGTCCAGCTCATTGGCATATACATGGTTCAATGCCTTACGCAGGGCGTTATCCAGGGCGCTCACCGGCCCATGGCCTTCAGCGGCTGTGATTTCCTTCACATTGCCGACGCCGATTTTGATCAGCGCGTGGGAGTAGCAGGGCTGGTCCTTGTCCTTTTCAATGGTGACCCGAAAGGAATCCAGTTCAAAAAGTGGCTCAAACTGCTGAGTCAGTTTCTCCATCAAAATCTTAAACGTGCCGTCCGCCACATCAAACTGGTAACCTTCCTGCTCCAGGCGCTTGACTTCGGCCACGATGTCACTGGTGCTGACCCCGTTGGAGTTGATATCAATGCCCATCTCCCTGGCTTTGTATTCCACGTTACTTTTGCCGGCCATATCCGATACCAGCACCCGCCGCTCATTGCCCACCAAGGTCGGATCCATGTGTTCATAGGCGCGGGGTTCCTTCATAATGGCGTTAACATGGATGCCGCCCTTGTGCGCGAAAGCGCTTTTCCCCACAAACGGGCGGGAATGGATGGGCGGCATGTTGGCGGTCTCGCTCACATAAAGGGAGACCTTGCGGAGTTTTTTGATATTTTCTTCTCCAATGCAGGGATGCCCCATTTTTAACTGAACAATCGGAATAATGGCGGTCAGATCAGCATTACCGCAGCGTTCGCCATATCCGTTGATGGTGCCCTGCACAATGACCGCCCCGTTACGGACCGCGGTGATGGAGTTGGCCACCGCCAGCCCGGAGTCGTTGTGGGTGTGAATACCAAAACGGATAGCCGCGGCGGCCTTTCCGACATCCGGATCATTAAAAAGGGCATCCCGGACCCCTGTCATGATCTGTTCGATTTCATGGGGCAGGGTGCCGCCATTGGTGTCGCAGAGTGCTAAAACATCAGCGCCGCCGGAGACAGCAGCTTTTAAAGTCTCCACCGCGTATTCCGGGTTATCCTTGTATCCGTCAAAAAAGTGCTCGGCATCATAGTGGGTTTCCAGGTTATGCTGTTTCAGGTATTCCACCGACTCCCGGATCAGGGCCAGATTCTCTTCCGGCTTGATGTTTAAAATTTTTTTGACATGCAGATCCCAGGTTTTACCGAAAATGATGCCCACCGGGGCGCCGCTTTCAATAATGGCATTCAAATGCCGATCTTCAGCCGCGGTAATGCCATGCTTGTGCGTGGCGCCAAAGGCGACGAGCCGGGAGTTCTGAAAATTTTCGGATTTGGCCATGCCAAAAAACTTCTCATCCCTTTCATTGGAGCCCGGCCAGCCGCCTTCTATATAATGAACGCCCAGTTCATCAAGTTTTTTAGCAATCTTTAGCTTGTCAATGGCGGAAAAATTGATATTTTCGCCCTGTGTGCCGTCTCTTAACGTGGTATCATAGACCATTACCTGTTCCATGACGGGTGTCTCCAATTATATTTTTACTTGCCCCGACGCTCAGGCCGCAGAGACCGGACCGCAGCACCGGTTGTCCACATTTCGGAGTTTTTGATAACGTCGAGCTCTTTGTTTAATTTCTCCCGGTAATCCGGCGCACTGTTGGCCTCAAGGACCCGCTGGGTCTCTTTTCCGGAGGCAACGCTCTCATAGAGGTTTTCAAAGACCGGCATGACCGCATCCCTGAATTTGGGCGCCCAGTCCAGCGCGCCGCGCTGGGCCGTGGTGCTGCAGTTTGAAAACATCCAGTCCATGCCGTTTTGATCGACCAAGCGGATCAGGCTCTGGGTAAGCTCCTCCACGGTTTCGTTAAATGCCTCGCTCGGAGAATGACCGTTTTTGCGAAGCGTGTTGTACTGAGCCTCCATGACACCGGCCAGACAGCCCATGAGCACGCCGCGCTCGCCGGTCAAATCACTGAAGACCTCTCTCTGAAAGGTTGTGGGAAAAAGGTAGCCCGAGCCGATGGCAATGCCCAGGGCCAGTGTCCGCTCCCTGGCCCGGCCGGTATAGTCCTGCTCAATGGCAAAACTCGAATTAATGCCGTTTCCGGCCAGGAAGTTCTCTCTTACGCTGCGGCCGGAGCCCTTGGGTGCGACCAGAATGACATCCACGTCTTCCGGCGGGATCACCTTGGTCTGGTCCTTGTAGACAATCGAAAAACCGTGCGAAAAATAGATAGCGTCCCCGGGATTTAAGCATTCCTTGATTTTGGGCCAGGTGGCCACCTGGCCGGCATCTGACATTAATTCCATGATGATGGTGCCCTTTTTCGCCGCCTCTTCTAAAGGAAACAGGGTTTTTCCGGGTACGAACCCGTCGCTTTTGGCTTTTTCCCAGTACTCGTCGCCTTCCAGCTGGCCGATAATGACATCTAAGCCGTTGTCTTTTAGGTTCAGCGCCTGGGCCGGGCCCTGCACGCCATAGCCCAAAACCACGATAGTTTCATCCTTTAAAACTTCCCGCGCCTTATCATTGGGAAACTCATCCGAGGTAATTACTTCTTCGGTTACACCGCCGAAATCGATTTGTGTCATTTGGGTTCCTCCTTAATTGTATGTATAGTTTAATTTTTTGATAAAATAATCGAGTTGAACCGGATATAAAAAGGCACTAAGGCACTAAGGCACTAAGGCACTAAGGCACTTAGTGCCTTCTATCACTTTTTCTCCCGAAACAGCGCAATGCTGCCGGTCCTTGCCACCTCGCGGATGCCGAAGGGCCGGAACAGGCTCAGGATGGCGGAGATTTTTTCATCATCACCGGTTATTTTGACGGTAAAATGGTCCTGGCCCACGTCAACCACCTGGCCCCGGAAAATATCGGTAATCCGAAGGATCTCCGCCCGGTGCTGCTGAACGGCATTGACCTTGATCAGCACCATCTCCCGCTGCACGTACTCCTGACCGGTCAGGTCAAACACCTTGATCACATTGATGAGCTTGTTTAGCTGCTTCTTGATCTGCTCGATAATCATGGGGTTGCCCTTGGTGGTCATGGTGATCCTCGATATGGCCGGATCCATGGTCTCGGCCACGCAGAGGCTTTCAATGTTGTATCCCCGGCCGGAGAAAAGCCCCACGATCCTTGAGAGCACGCCCGGTTCATTGTCCACCAGAATTGATAGTAAATGTCGCTTTTCCGTCGTCATATGAACACCTCGCTAAACCAGCAGCATGTTTTTAATCGGGGCCCCTGCAGGCACCATCGGATAGACGCATTCTTCCTGCTCAACCACAAAATCCATAATCACGGCACCTGGATGGGCCAAGCCTTCGGACAGGATCTTCTCCACTTCATCCGGGGTTGTGGCCCGCAATCCTTTGGCGCCATAGGCTTCGGCCAGTTTCACAAAATCCGGCGTATGCTGGAACTGGGTGGAGGCATAGCGCTTGTCATAGAAAAGCTCCTGCCATTGCCGGACCATGCCGAGAAAGCAGTTGTTTAAAACCACTACTTTGACGGGGAGGTTATACTGGACCGCGGTGGCCATCTCCTGGATGTTCATCTGAATGCTGCCGTCGCCAGCCACATCCACCACCAGGTCGCCCGGCATGCCCACCTGGGCCCCGATAGCCGCGGGCAGGCCGAATCCCATAACCCCCAGGCCGCCGGAGGTAATAAACCGGCCCGGTTCCCGGAAATGATAATATTGCGCCGCCCACATCTGGTTCTGCCCGACCTCGGTGGTGATGATGGCATCGCCTTTAGTCAGTTCGTATAGCTTTTCAATCACGTACTGCGGCTTGATGATATCTTCCTGTTTATAGGCCAGCGGCGTGGTGCGCCGCCATTCATCGATCAGGGTGAGCCACTCCTGCCGGTCCTCTAACAGGTCCGAGTAGTCTTCTTTTTCGATCAGTTCGTTGAGCTGTTTGAGCGAAATTTTACAGTCCCCCACCACTGGCACGGAAACCTGGACATTCTTCTGGATGGAGGTGGGGTCGATATCGATCTGCACGATCTTGGCGTTGTTGGCGAATTCGTCGGTTTTGCCGGTTACGCGGTCATCAAACCGGACCCCCACGGAAATCAGCAGATCACATTCAGTTACCGCCATATTCGCCCGGTAGGTCCCGTGCATGCCGAGCATGCCGAGCCATAAGGGATCTGTGCCCGGAAATCCGCCTAGCCCCATCAGCGTGCTGGTCACCGGAATTTGCGCTTTTCTGGCGAATGCGGTCAGTTCCTCATGGGCCTTGGATAGCACCACGCCGCCGCCGGAGAAAATCACCGGCTTTTTGGCCGTCCGGATCAGGCTGACTACCTTTTTGAGCTGTTTGATGTTCGGCTCATAGGTCGGGTTGTAAGATCGCAATC
The DNA here is from genome assembly GCA_035312245.1 of Desulfosalsimonadaceae bacterium. Lineage (GTDB taxonomy): Bacteria > Desulfobacterota > Desulfobacteria > Desulfobacterales > Desulfosalsimonadaceae > M55B175. Next base: position 11,997 of record DATGCF010000169.1, on the reverse strand, counting down.
GGATTTCCCCCGGTGGAGAATAATTCGTAGTGGTGTTGACCACATCTTTGGGCAGATCGATCAGCACCGGGCCGGGGCGTCCGGATCGGGCAATATGAAAAGCCTCTTTGACCGTACGGGCCAGGTTTTTGACATCACTGACCAGATAATTGTGCTTGGTGCAGGGCCGGGTGATGCCGACAATGTCGACTTCCTGGAACGCATCATTGCCGATCAGCTTGGTGGGCACCTGGCCGGTAAATATCACCATGGGAATGGAGTCCATGTAGGCCGAGGCAATGCCGGTGACCGTATTCGTGGCGCCCGGCCCGGAGGTCACCAGGGCCACGCCCACTTTGCCGCTGGCCCGGGCATAGCCGTCCGCCGCATGCACCGCCCCTTGTTCATGCCGCACCAGGTAGTGGCTGATATCTGTTTTTTGCAGTTCATCATAAAGATCAATCACTGCGCCGCCGGGATAACCGAAAATGGTATCCACTTCTTCTTCTTTCAGCATCTCCATAAGGATTTGTGCACCTGTGAGCTTACTCATAGTCGCCTTCCTATATAAATCATTAAGATTTCATTACCGCGCCTTTATCCGCAGAGGAGACCATTTTGGCATATCTGGCCATATAGCCACCGGTAATTTTGGGTGCCGGCGCCTGCCATTTTTCCAGGCGTTTTTCGATTTCTGCGGAATCGATCTTTAAGGTAATGGTTTTTGCCGGAATATCAATCGATATGGTATCGCCCTCGTTGACAATGGCGATCGGCCCCTTCTGCATGGCCTCCGGGGAGGCATGGCCGATGGCCGCCCCCCGGGTGCCGCCGGAGAACCGGCCGTCTGTGATAAGGGCCACATCCGCATCAAGCTGCATACCCGCGATGGCGGATGTGGGCGTGAGCATCTCGCGCATGCCCGGACCGCCCATGGGGCCCTCGTAGCGGATGACGACCACATCACCTTTTTTGATTTGCTCATTTAGAATCGCATCGGTTGCCGCTTCCTCTGAATCAAAAACCCGGGCCGGGCCTTCGTGGCGCATCATGCCTTCCACAACCGCCGACTGTTTTACAACACACCCGTTCGGCGCCAGATTGCCGAACAGGACAGCTAAACCTCCTTCTTTGTGATAGGGGTTGTCGATCGGCCGGATCACATTTTGATCCAGCACGCGTGCCGCCGCAAGGTTGTCTTTAACCGGGCTGCCGGTCACCGTCAGGCAGTCTTCATGAATAAGACCCGCCTCGTTTAGGACTTTCATGACCGCGGGAATGCCCCCGGCATTGTTAAGGTCCTCGATATGGTGCGTACCGCCCGGGCTCAAAGAGCACAAATGCGGCGTCCGGCTGCTCACTGTGTTGATGCGGTCGAGAGCCAGGGGCCAGCCGATTTCATGGGCCAGGGCCGTCAGATGAAGCACCGTGTTGGTTGAGCAGCCAAGGGCCATATCTACAGCCAGGGCGTTTTCAAACGCTTTTTCGGTTAAAATTCGGCTGGGCGTGATCTGCTTTTCAAAAAGTTCCATTACCTTGATGCCGGCCGTTTTAGCAAGCCGGATCCGGGCGGACATCACCGCCGGGATGGTGCCGTTGCCGGGAAGTCCCAGGCCGATTACCTCGGTTAGGCAGTTCATGGAGTTGGCCGTAAACATGCCGGAGCAGGAGCCGCAGGTGGGGCAGGCCGCATCCTCAATGGCTGTTAGCTGGGATTCCTCCATCTTGCCGGAGCGCACGGCGCCCACCGCCTCGAATACGGAAATGAGGTCGACTTTTTCACCCGGCTTTTCCGGGTGGCGGCCGGCCAGCATGGGGCCGCCGCTGATCACAACTGTGGGCAGATCCAGCCGGGCCGCGGCAATCAGCATGCCGGGCACAATTTTGTCGCAGTTGGGGATCATGACCATGGCATCCAGGGCATGGCCCCGGGCCATGACTTCGATGGAGTCCGCAATTAACTCCCGGCTGCCCAGGGAGTATTTCATGCCTTCGTGGTTCATGGCGATGCCGTCGCAGACGCCGATGGTGCCGAACTCAATCGGGGTCCCGCCCGCCATTAAGATGCCGGTTTTAACCGCTTCGGTGATTTTGTCTAAATTCACGTGGCCGGGCACAATGGAATTGACCGAATTGGCCACCCCGACTAATGGACGTCTGATCTCTTCGTCCGTGTACCCCATGGCTTTAAATAGCGAGCGATGCGGCGCGCGCGCGAGTCCTTTTTTGGCATTGTCACTTTTCATCTGGAGGCCCTCCATCAAAAAAAAACCGCTATCAGCAAGTGCTGATAACGGTTTTTAGAGTTAAATTCCTTTTTAATTCAAGTGATTATCAACACCTGCGGTCCCGGTCGGCGTAGCCTACGCCTACAGTAAGGCCAATAATAAGTATCAGGTTGTTGTTGATAATCAGCTTAAATCGTCTCATATCGGAAACCTTTAAATATTCTTGTCACGTAACAGTATAAGATTTGCTTGTCAAGAACCTTTTTGCGATGGTGTCATAATTTATCCCGGTACCACTCAATCGTCCGTGCCATAAATGCTGCCTGATGGCCTTCATCGCTCATTGGGTGATCCCCGTTTTCAAGCCGTACCAGCTCCACGGGCGCGCTTGCCCGTTCATAGATTTCCAGGGCATTCTCATAGGGGACGATCGGATCCGCATCCCCATGAAACAGCAGTAGGTTTGAAATTCCGGCAACCCGGTTCGAAATATCGAAAAAGAGTTTTTTCCGGCTCAGGGATTCAAGCATGGGCTGGTTGGCGGTATCATTAATATAGGGCGGGTGAATGGCGCCGCTGCGGATCGGGGCAGCCACGGTGACGACGGCCCGGGGATTAATCTCGGAAGCGCAGGCCAGGATCCCGGCCCCGCCCAGGCTACTGCCGAAAAGTCCGATCCGGCCGTCCGTGACATCCATATCCAGAAGGGTTTTGATCCCATCGAGCAAATCCCGGCATCTCCCGTCAAATGTTGTCACCTCGCTGAATTCGCCCTGGCTTTTGCCGCATCCCCGGTGATCAAACCGGAAATAGGCAATGCCGATTTCATTCAACTTTTCCGCCAGGGCCACCTGTTTGGGCGAGTCGCCATCGCTCATCAGGCCGTGGGCACCCACCACAATCGGCGGTTTAGGCATATCCGGCAGGTGAAGCGTGCCGTGGATGTTTAAGCCGTCGGATTTGAACCAGATGGTTTGCTGCATGATTTACCTTATTATGATTATGTGGATTTTGATTTTCATCAGAACTTGCATTGCATTTTTATCCAATTCTAATTACTTTGGCCTTTTTTGCAGAAGTGGTTTGTAAATATAAATATACCGGCAAAATTCGCAAATTTTCTTATTTTCAAACCCTAAACCTTTTACCCTAAACCTTAAACCCTTTATTTATTTCTATGCAGATTAAAAAAGGACAGGAAATTGAACTGGAAATAACCGACCTGGCATTCGGCGGCCGGGGTATTGCCAAGGTGGATGGATTTACCGTATTTGTCGATCAGGCAGTGCCGGAGGATCGGGTGCTGGCCCGGGTTTTCAAGCGAAAGAAGAATTATGCCGAAGCCCGCGCGGCTTCGCTGGTTTCTGCCTCGCCGCATCGGATTGATCCGCCGTGCCCGTACAGCAGCTGGTGCGGCGGCTGCAAATGGCAGTTTCTGGATTATGACAAGCAGCTTGCATACAAGCAGCGCCATGTCTCGGAATCCCTTGCTCATATCGGCGGGATAACCGGTGTCCGGGTGCATCCCACCCGGGCGTCCAATCAGGTGTTTCATTACCGAAATAAAATGGAATTCTCCTGCTCGGACCGGCGGTGGCTGCTGCCCGAGGAGCTGGGTGATCCAAACATTGATATCGGTTTTGCCCTGGGCCTTCATGTGCCGGGTACATTTCATAAAGTGCTGGATATTGATAGATGTCTGCTGCAGCCGGAGACCGGCAACTACATTTTAAATGATGCCAAACAGTACATGAAAAATTCCGGGCAGCCGGCGTATGGGTTAAAAACCCACAAGGGGTTCTGGCGGTTTTTGATGCTCCGGCATTCAGTGGCATATGATCAGTGGCTGGTCAATATTGTGACATCCACCGAATCGGTGCCGGACGTAAAACCCCTGGCTGAGGAACTGATTGGCAGATATCCGGAAGTGGTTTCCGTGGTCAACAATATCACGGCCAAAAAATCCGGCGTGGCCACGGGTGATTACGAGGTTCCGCTGGCAGGGGAGACTTGCTTAAAAGAGCGCATCGGCCCCTATGAATTCGATGTTTCGGCCAACTCCTTTTTCCAGACCAACACGCGGGGGGCGGAGATCCTTTATCAGGCGGTCAAGCAGTATGCAGATCTGTCCGGCAGTGAAACCGTGCTTGACCTCTACAGCGGCACCGGCACCATCCCGATTTTTCTTTCTGACTCGGCCAAAGCCGTTACCGGTATTGAAATTGTGGAAAGTGCGGTGGCGGATGCGGAGAAAAACTGCCGCTATAATGATATAGCCAACTGCGAATTCCTGGTGGGCGATATTAAAACCCGGCTTTCCGATATCACTGAAAGCCCGGATGTGATGATTATTGATCCGCCGCGGCCGGGCATGCATAAGGATGTGGTCAAAAACGTGCTGGAAATCCGGCCGTCCCGGATAGTGTATGTGTCCTGCAACCCTGCCACGCTGGCCCGGGATCTGTGGATGCTGTCCGAGCGCTACCGCGTGGCCGAGGTGCAGCCCGTTGACATGTTCCCCCATACTTACCATATCGAGGCAGTGGCCAAATTGGAGAAGAAATAAAGGAGATATGATGTCAATTGAATTTGAACCCATCGGCATTTTTTATACGGATGCAGGGGATATTCCGAGGCACTGGAGTGTCTCGGACGTGACGGGCCGGATTGTTATTGATGAAATGTATACCAATGGGTTGAAGGATATTCAGCCCGGCCAGAAGATCATCGTTTTATTTCATTTCCACAAAAGCTCAAAGTTCAATCCCCAGAAACTGGTCCAGACCCCGCCCCACCGTCAGCAGGCCATGGGCGTCTTCAGCATCTGCTCGCCCTTTCGGCCCAATCCCATCGGTCTCTCTGTTTTGGAAGTAATAGACATTGATAAAAATATCATCTCCGTCAGACGGGCGGATATGATCGACGGCACCCCGATCCTCGATATCAAGCCCCATATCGAGGACAAGCATGACTGCCCGAGTTATGCAAACGATTGATGCCCGGACAATTTGATAAAGAGATGTCTTTTTCAGCAATCAAAGACTTATCATCTCGCCAAGGCCGCTGAGACCGCAAAGTCAAATGCTCTCTGCGATCTTTGCGTCTCTGCGAGCGTTTTTTAACGTGATGTAAAGCCATCCCGTCACGGTCATTTCAGTTTAAAAAAATGATGGTTTTGTAATTCTATCTCCTGTTGTTATTTCTTGAGGCCGATGCTATCTTATAATTAGGCGTAAACATTATTTTTATTTTTTTATAGGTTTTTAATTGGGGCGTTAAGGAAAGGAGGGGGTATGCGACGGCAATTCCGCAATATTTTCTGTGCCACGGATTTTTCCGAGTTTGCCGAGGTGGTGCTGGCCTATGGGGTGGCCATGGCCAAGCGGTTTGAGGCCAATCTTTATATCTGCCATGTGGTTGACCTGCCGACGGTATCCGCATACGGCGAGGCCGTATTTGATCCTATTGAATACCAGCAGCGGTTTATGGAAAGCGCACGGCAGGAGATTGATCGTCTGCTGGGGGATACCGGGGTCACGTATCAGCCCTTGATTACCATTGGCAATACCACAGAGGAGATCGCGCGCCTGGCCAATGAGTATATCGCTGATCTGGTCATTACCGCCACCCATGGCAGATCCGGATTAAAGCGGTTTTTCCTTGGCAGCGTTACCGAGCGCCTGATGCGGACGCTGCCGTGCCCGCTGTTAATATTAAGAGGGTCAGAAGAGGTTACCCAACCATCCGCCCCCCGGCAGTTTCCTTTCAAAAAGATCGTGGTCGGGTGTGATTTTTCCGCGGATTCGGATCTGGCCCTGGATTACAGCCTTAGCATGGCCCAGGAATTTGAAAGCGAACTCCATCTCGTTCATGTGGTGGAACCCTCCGGTTATAAGGATCTTTTCAAGCTGCCCCAGGAGTCCGGCGATAAGTTTAAAGAGGACCTCTATGATATGATTAAGGAGAGGCTAAATTCTTTGGTGCCGAAGGAGGCCCTGGCCTGGATCAAGCTGCAGACCAAATTGCTGGTGGGCAAACCCTATGCCGAGCTCATCCGGTATGCGGAAATGAACGATATAGATATGATCGCCCTGGGGATCCGGGGACACGGCATGGTGGAGGAGCTTCTGGTCGGCTCCACCACCGATCGGGTGATCCGGCAGTCGCCGTGCCCGGTGCTGTCGATCTGTCCGGAATAGGCCATCGTCCTGATTGCAATTAATTCACTATTCTCAATTCACAATTGATAATTTATTATAGACCGTTACTTTTGGGCCGCTGTCTTTGATTCCTGCCAGCCTGTATCCGAAAGCGTCACCCCATGCTGGCTGATTACGATATCGCGCACGGGGATTTCCCCGCCGGCCGCTTCCATGCCCTTTTTGACAATTCCCGGCAGCCCGGAACAGCAGGGTACTTCCATGGTAACAATGGTGATGCTGTTTAGCCCGGCCTGCTGGATCACATCCGCAAACTTTTCCACATAGCTGTCCTTATCATCGAATTTGGGACATCCCATCATCACGGCCTTCCCATCCAGCAAATCCTGATGCAGATTCGGGTATGCCACTGCCACGCAGTCGGCCAGCACCAAAAGATCCGCATTCTTCAAAAAGGGCGCATTGGCCGGCACCAGTCGGATCTGCACCGGCCAGTGGGTCAGCCGGCTGTTAACGGTATCGCTTTCAGCCGATTGCGCTCCCGACCCATGCACCGGGGTTAAATTTTTTATTTGGCCTGACGGACACCCCCCGGGGCTTGGTGAAGACGCTGCGGAAGGCTCGCCTTCCATTTGTGCCAGGTGGTTTTCAACAGCCGCCTCATCAAATTCCTCGGCTTCTCGTTCAACAATTTGAAGGGCGCCGGTGGGGCATTCGCCAATGCAGGCGCCAATGCCGTCGCACAGGTTGTCCGATATCACCCGGGCTTTTCCGTCAATAATTTTAAGCGCGCCTTCGGCGCAGGCAATCACGCACTGGCCGCAGCCGTCGCATAGTTTTTCATCGATTTCAATAATCTTTCGTCTGGTTTTCATTTTTCCTCCATATATATTCGTTCATTCTATAGCAGCGACTGACGGGCGATCGATTTCCCTGTTTCCGTATAAAACTGATTTTCTGTAATTCGCTCGGCATGGTCGGCTGCTATGGGATTTTCCTTGTGTTTTTCCGTCAGATTGGCGATCAGGTCCGCATCATAGACGACTTTGAAATTCTGTGTTTCCTCTTCCCGCGGATGATGATGATGGCCGATGATATCACAGACCTCCTCTATCAGGCCGTCGGCGGCGTTCAATTTTTCAAGGATTCCCCGGGCAATGGGCGGCCCTTCCTGTTCCTGGTAACGGGCGGCAGTTGAGTCATATTTTTTTTCCGCTTCATGGATGCCGATGTCATGCAGGTAGGCAGCAGCCATGATCACCGCCATGTCGCCGCCCTCTGTGGCACCGATTTTTTCTGCATGCCGGGCCACGCGGGTGGCATGGCCGATCCGTTTAAAATCACTTTTAAAGTATTTCTTTGTTTCAATGGCAATCCGGTCTTTTAGAAGTTCATCCCGCTCCGCCAGAAGCTCCGGCGGCATGTTCCCGATACAGTGTTCTGCGAATTTGCAATAGGCGGCGCATCCGAAGTCCATATGCGGATTGACGAACTGGTGCCTGCAATGCGGACACCGCCTTGTAGTATCATCCTTGAAAAACTCGACCTTTCGGTTACATTCGGGGCAATCCACCTCAAAAATCGCACTTGGTTTCCAATATCGGCTGTCCTGTCCGGGACATTTCATAATAATGCCTCCTTTCGCTGTTTGACTCCTAATATAAGGCGAGATAGGGGAAATTTCATTGACTTGGGTCAAAAAAGGGGGAAATGGATTATTTTTTTGCCTGTTCCGTTAATAAGAAGAATTTGACAAAAAATCGGTGATATAATAAAAACCCACGATCATGACCGAAAAAAAATTCAGGGAAATACTCACCAATGAAAAGAATCTGATCCGGATTCTGGACAACCTAAAGGAAGGCATTATTGCCCATGATTTGAACCGCCGCATCTTTTTTTTCAACCATGAGGCAGAGCGCATCACCGGCTACAGCCGGGAGGAGGTGCTTTACCAGGACTGCCATGAGGCTTTTGGCGGCCCATTCTGCGGGGAGCGCTGTTTGTTCCGGGAGGCCAATCATACCATCCCGGACGATATCGAGTACCCGGTCAATATCCTGCGAAAAGACGGCCAGATCCGCAATGCCGAGATGCATGTCACCGCCATGAAGGATGATACGGGTGAAATGTTTGGCGTGCTGGCCTTTATCAAAGATAATACCGATGTGGTCGAACTAAAGCTCAAAACCGGCCAGCTAATCGGCTATGGGGATATCGTCGGCCGGGACAGCCAGATGGTTCAGATATATAAGCAGATTCAGGATCTGGCCAGCTATGACTATCCGGTCCATATCTACGGTGAAACCGGCACCGGCAAGGAATTGGTGGCAGAGGCCATTCATAACCAGAGCCGGCGCGCGGGCGCGCCGTTCGTGCCGATTAACTGTGGCGCCCTGCCGGAGGGGCTGATTGAAAGCGAGCTTTTCGGCCATGTCAAGGGCGCATTTTCCGGGGCTATCCGGGACAAAAAGGGGCGGTTTGAATTGGCGGACGGCGGATCGGTCTTTCTCGATGAGGTGGCTGAGCTGCCCAAAGACTTGCAGGTTAAACTTTTGCGATTTCTTCAGACCGGCAAATTCGAAAAGGTGGGTGGGGAAGACACGATTTCGGTCCATGTGCGGATCATCAGCGCCACCAATGCGGAATTAGACAAAGCGGTCAAAGCCCGAAATTTCCGGGAAGACCTCTATTACCGGTTAAATGTGATTCCGATCCATATTCCGCCCTTAAGGGAGCGAAGAACCGATATCCCGATATTGGTGGATTATTTTCTGAAGGCGTTTTCCGGTCCGGCCGATAATGAACGCATCAAAATCTCCGATGAGGCGCTTTCCATGATGATGGATTATGAGTGGCCGGGCAATGTCCGGCAGCTTCAGAATGCCTTGCAGTATGCCATCGTTAAATGCAGCAGCCGGATCATACGGCCCAAGGACCTGCCCATGGAACTGGCCGATCGCCGGGTCGCCAGGAGCCGCCGCGGGCCGGTGAAAAAGCTGGATATTGACGCGGTGCGGGACGCTCTGGAAAAAACCGCCGGTAACAAGGCCATGGCCGCCCGCCTGCTGGGGGTGGGCCGGGCCACACTTTACCGGTTTATCCATGAATACCCGTCCGCCGTGCCGCAAGCCCTGGAAAATCATACCTAAATTGAAGTTACAACTGGACCGGCAGCCGACGGTTCAGCGATATTTTTTCAAAATCAATCGCTACATCGTAGGCAAGCATTTCGACCCCGTTATCTGCGGCTTTTCGAAGTTCTCTGCCGTATGCGGGATCAATGTGATCCGCCGGGGCGAAACGTTTTGCGTCCATCCGCTGAACAAGAAAAAACATGACACAACGATCGCCTTTTTCAACCAGTTTCTGTAATTCCACCAGATGCTGACGCCCCCGCACGGTGACCGCATCCGGGAAAAGGGCCATGCCTTCGGTTACCAGGGTGCAGTTTTTGATTTCCACATAGCAGCGGTCGGTTTTATTATTTGACAGGAGTAAATCCAGACGGGAGTTCTGGCCGGCTTTGACTTCAGGCTGGAGGGTCTCATAGCGATCAAGCGAGGGGACATCCCCGGCCCTGATCGCCGCCGCGACCAGCCGATTCGGCACCAGGGTGTTCACCCCGACCAGGCTTTCCGGCATGTCAATAAGCTCCCATGTATACTTTAATTTTCGTTTGGGGTTGTCATGATGGGACAGATAGACCGGCCGGCCCGGCTCGCTGCACCCGGTCATGCTCCCCGAATTCGGGCAATGGGCGGTCACCTGAACACCGGAATCGAGTTCCACATCCGCCATAAACCGTTTATAGCGGCGTAAAAGCGTCCCCGCATAAAATGCCGGCCAACAGATCGCTTTGTTTTGCCGTGGCGGCACCGCGTTTGTCTTGCTTTTTAAGTTTTTTTTAGCAGCCATACATTTTCCTGTCATTATCCAATATTCTTGGGACAGTAATGTTTCAATAGAAAAAATTGAAACATGTCAAGATCAATTAGCGCATTTCTATGTAACTTAATCGTACCCAGTCCCGCGCAAGCGTGGCGGTACTCGTACTCGTACCCGAAAAAATTAAAAGCCGATTACGAGCACGAGTACGAGTACGATTACGAATCAGTAAGGTGTATAAGCGATAGCGCATCCGCCAAATGTTTCGAGTTCACGGTTCACAGTTCAAGGTTTAAAAGACTCAGGGCCTTTGGTTTTGGAAAAGGCCATTAAAAAAAGGCAATTTCATTTAAGTCCCCCTTTCGTAATTTAAGATTTTTGGCATGCAAATTGAAATACAAGCTGTCATAAGGATAAAAAGGGGACAGTTTCTTGAAAACTTGCAATGAAAACATTCAAAAAACCATCGAACTTGCGGACAATATGCTGCATCTGGCCGATCAGGGCGATCTGGATCGCGAAGATGTCGGTTGCGGCGTGCTTTACGGCATTCTTCGGGATGCTGCCTATCGAATCAAAAAAATCGCTGAGGCCGAAAAAGCCGCTCACCTGGACAAGGGCAAATGGAAATAGGCTGTCAACCCATTCGGATAATTTGTATTGGAAAAATCGATTTGAATCATTATTTTTAGAGTGTACTTTGGCGGATCCGCCAAACAGCAAAAAATTGCCAGCGCTCAGTTACAGACTGGGGCTGTCATCGAGGTTATTTATTCAACTCATAGTCTAAAAGGAGGAACATCATGACGCAACACCTGGAAGTCTACAAATGTGAACTGTGCGGCAATATTGTGGAGATGCTTCATGCCAGTGACGGTACCCTGGTCTGCTGCGACCAGCCGATGACGCTGATGGATGAAAACACGGTGGATGCGGCAAAGGAAAAGCATGTGCCGGTGATTGAAAAGACGGACAAGGGAATTAAGGTTAAAGTCGGGGATGTGCCCCATCCAATGGAGGAAAAACATTATATCGAGTGGATTGAAGTCATTGTAGACGGCAAAAGCTATATCCAGTTCTTAAATCCGGGTGATGCGCCGGAGGCTTTCTTCGAATTATCCGCCAATCAAATGACGGCCAGGGAATTCTGCAATATTCATGGCCATTGGAAAAACAGTCAATAAAAGGGGGACAATGATGCCTAGTTGGAAGTGCTCAAATTGCGGGTATACGTTCGAAGCGGACGCACCGCCGAAACAATGCCCGTCCTGCAAAGAGAAGTGTGAATTCGTTGACAATTCCTGTTATACGCCCGATTGTGAAGACAAGGGCATGGACGATCGGATAAAATCCAAACACTGAACCCAAAAGGTGGGACATGGCTAAAGCATTAGTCGTCTTTGCGACACGGAAAGGGGAGACCGAGACGATCGCCGGTTTGATCGCCGAGGGGATGCGGTTCTCCGGGATTGAGGTGGAAGCGGTCAATGCCAATACGATTAAGTCGGAAAAGGATCTCATGGGCTTTGATGCCTATGTATTCGGATCGGCAACGTATCACGGGGATATGATGCAGTCCATGAAAACGCTCCTGTTTATGGCCGAAAATGCCGAACTCGCCGGTAAGATCGGCGGTGCGTTCGGCGCCTTCGGCTGGAGCGGGGAAGCGCCGGACCGCATTTATGACACCATGAAAAACATTTTCGGCATGGAAATGGTCGGTGATCCGCTGCGTCTAAAAG
>DATGCF010000168.1:0-4690 GCA_035312245.1 Desulfosalsimonadaceae bacterium | reverse complement strand
ACGTCCAGTTTTTCGTGTCCAAGGGTCATATTTTTTTCGATCCCGATCCCGATAGCGATTTCGATTTGGATACAGAACAAATTAGCCGTGATTCATTCATCTAGAGGCGGCTGGGCGGCCAGTTCATTGCCTTCGCCCTGACTGTGCCGGGGCGGTGTGCCGGGGAAATCCCAGATTGCGGGATCAATCATTGTTGAATCAATAGCGGCGAATTTATAGCCGAGCATAGAGACGACATCTTCATATTTCTCCATGATTTCCTCGTGATTGTTTCCCGGCACATCAACCACCCCGTATCGAAAACTATCCGGGTTATGCTTGAAATCCGACAGGTTAAGGCTTTCATGGATCAGGTTACGGATATAGACCTCCGGGTATTTAAGCCGGATCTCCTCATAGGCGCTCTGTGTCGGGGTCTGAAGGATTCGGGCATCGGAGAAATGATGCAGCTCAAAATTGTAGCAGTATTTAAACCGGTTTTCATTCACCGGGAACATGTCGGGCTTTTTGCCGACGGCTACGTCGCAGAGCAGATGCAGGGGGTCAAAGCCCCGGACCGCCTCGATGGTCTTGGCAAATTGAAAGGCAATCCGGCTGTTGATCTCAATGATTTTAAACGTATTGTTGGCTTCATCCGCCCGAAGTTCGACATTAAAGAAACTGTTGTCGATACCCACCGCGGGAATTAGCCGCACCAAGGCGTTTTGAATTTTTTCTTCCAGCTCAGCGCTAAACTGGTGAGGAAATGCATGGTAGAAGAAGCTGTTGGTCTCGGGATAATAATAAGCCTTGGTAACGCCGAAAAAGTTGATCTCCCCGTCAAATATATAACCGTCAACAGTGACCTGGGTACCCTCGATGAAGTCCTCGCAGAGAAAACTGTTGCAGGTGGCGATATTCATTGCGTGCTGGTAAGAGGGGCGATGGGATAAGGCATCCAGATAATACTGGTTGTACCGGGCGATATCGATGCTTTCCCGGGTGATATAGTTCTCCAGGGCTGGCGGGTGTTCCACTTTGTGGGTGCCGAAGGAGATGTTGGATCGGGCGGGTTTGATGAAAAACGGGGCTTGCAGCCGGTCCGGATTTCGCAGGTAATCAAGGGCAATGGCGTAATTCGGGGCATGCTCGGGCACCACCTGTTTCTGTATGCGCCGGCACAGGTATTTGTTCTGGCAGTTAATAACGGCATCGACGGAGGCGAATCGCTTGCCGGTTTCCTGGGCGACGATGGCGGCGATGATGGCGCTTGAATCATGGGTGCCCACAATACCGTCATACATCTCCGGATTGTTGTTGATGCGCTCGATGGTTTCATCCAGATATTCCTTGACCCCGAACCGGAGAATTTTTTCAAACGTCTCCACGGTCAGATGGTATTCCGGATAATTCGCAAAACTCTCCGTCACCACATCAAAGTCGCTTGCGTCGCAGAGAAACAAAACTTTTTTTTCGTCAGTCATAATTTCATCCTCCTATTTTTTTGAAAGCTGGAAAAGATGAGTTTATCAGTCCAGGTCCAGGAAAATAAACCCGTGAAACCAAGCTTTAATCTAAATACAGGTAAAATCGGGATTGAAGATCAAAATCGGGTGACAATTCTGGCAGGGCCGCCAAAAGCCCCGAAGTCATCATGCTGCCGGAATGTTACGGCATTGTTGTTTATATGCTATTTTGGTCCGAGGGGTGAGGCCGGCGACCACTGATTGGTATCGACCTCCCCGCTGATAAGGGAGCCCTCTTTGAAAACCAGGTAGATATTTTCAAGGGACGCAATAGATTCAATATTTTCCAGTGGATTTTCTTTGAGCACCACGCAGTCGGCGAATTTTTCTTTCTCTAGGGTGCCGATCTGATCCAATAGCCCAATTCCGTCGGCTGCGGTCCGGGTGGAGGCCATAATCGCGCCCATTTCATCCATCAGTCCGAGTTTGACGTACTGGACAAGCTCCATGGCGTTTCTACCGTGAAAGTTATAGGGGGTACCCGCGTCCGTTCCCATCATGATGTTTACCCCCATATCATTGGCGCGGTGCAGGTTTTCCCGACGGATTTTGGCGACCTCTTCGGCCTTTTCGGACATAAACTGGGGCAACTCGTTTCTTGTCCGGGCATTGAGCATCCAGAAGTTTGAACTCAACGTGGAGCTCAGAAACACCCCTTTTTCCAGCATCATTTTTAGCGCCTCTTCGTCTGCCAGGGTGCCGTGTTCAATGGTCCGCACCCCGGCGGCGACGGCATTTTTTACGCCTTTGGCGCCGTGGGCGTGGGCGGCGGTGTGTTTGCCCACCTTTTTGCCCTCATTGACCACCGCCCGGATTTCATCCTCATCCAGTTGCGGGGCGCCGGGCACACCGCCCGGGTTCATGATGGCGCCGGTGGCCATGACTTTTAAAAGATCCGCCCCCTGCTTGAGCTGCTCCCTGGCGGCCTTGCGGTTCTCATCCACGCCGTCTGCCTCATAATAAAGGCCTTCAAAGTATTCATTCCCGGCTGAATGCATGCAGATGATTTTTCCGCTCGAAAGAATCCGGGGGCCGACGATCAGCCCCTCTTCAACGGCTTTTCGCACGGCGATATCAATATAGTTTGCGGAGCCAGCGTTTCTGACCGTGGTAATGCCGGCGCGAATGGTGTTGCCCATCTCAATCGTCGCCCGAATGGTGCGCAGCTTATCCTCAACCAGGCTTTCATGGTAGGTATCCGCCATGCCGTGCATATCCAGATGGATATGGGTGTCAATCAAGCCGGGGATGACGAATTTGCCATCCAGGTTATATACGATGGCATCCGCCGGTTGTTCGATTTGGGCCTTTTCGCCGGCTGCCACGATCTGTTTGTCTTTCCAGACAAGGATCGCGTCTTCAATGGTCCGGCCCGTTCCATCGATCAGGGTCATGCCCTTCAAAACCGTATGCATCAGGTATTCCTGTTAATATATGAGGTTTGATTTCAGAAATAGGTTGCCTGTTTGTAAGGCAAGTTTTCCACAAAAAATAAATTCAATTGAAATTAACCCATTTTGGGCCAATGTCAAGAAGGATGTTGCGCCTTGATGCCCGCCAGATGAGGTTTTTTACTTTATTCGTAGCCATTTTACCCTCATCCCGGCCTTCTCCCAGAGGGAGAAGGCGATGAGCCCTTAATAAAAATCCCCCACAATATCCTCTGATGCGTGGAAGATATGATTGACAGGGATGATGAATGGCTGTATGGGTAGCAATAATAAATCAAATCTTGACGGCTTCGCAAAAAGTCCAATATTTTTATTGCGCTGCATTCCTCGGAATTTGCGCGCCGCGATCTTGAACTTTTTTCTTTGCCGTCCCAGAATAGACTTTTTACGAGTTCATCAATCTTGCTGCGTTAAAGGATTTTCATGCCCCGCGGGCAGCGTCTGCTGCCAGACCTGAGGCTATGGCAAAACAACTTTCAAAGCCTTCGTTTCTCCCGTCTTATATTTTTGGCGGCGCATTGCTGCTGGGGATTTATTTGACCAGTTTTCACTCCTACCTGCTGTTCCACAGTGTGGCGGAAACTTTCAGTATTCTGGTCTCCTTTTCTATATTTCTTTTTGCCCTAAACACCCGTGATTTTGTCGAAGCCCGGTATCTTTTCATTTTAGGGACGGCCTATTTATTTGTCGGTGGATTTGATTTTCTGCACATGATGACCTACCGGGGAATGGGCGTTTTTTCCATAGAAGGCGCCAATATTGCTACGCAGACATGGATCATTGCCCGCTATTTGGAAAGTCTATCGCTATTGGCCCTGCCGTTTGTGATTCATCGCCGGGTTAACCCGGTGCTCATCCTGGTTTTATATTCGGTGCTTTCCATTTTTCTCTTTCTTCTGGTTTTTATTTATCAGGTATTTCCGGAGGCCTACATTGAGGGCAGGGGATTAACGCCCTTCAAGCTCTTTAGCGAATACCTGATATGCGCGATCCTCGCCGGTGCGGCGGCCATGCTTTACCGCAGGCGGAAAGACTTTCATATGGTCATATACCGTCTGCTGATGGTGGCCATTGGATTTACCATTGCCCAGGAACTGGCGTTTACGCTTTATACTGATGTATACGGACCGGCCAATTTGCTGGGCCATCTGTTTAAGATCGTATCCTTTTATCTGATATATCGGGCCGTGGTGGCCCACGGCCTGCTGCGGCCATACAGAAGTATGTTCAGGGAGCTCAATGCGAGCAAGGCGGCCCTGGAACAGTACAGCCGAGACCTTGAATCCCGGGTGGCCGAGCGCACCCGGGCCCTTGAGGCAAGTAACCGGCAGTTGAAATATGTATCCCATAAACTGATGACCGCGGAAGAAGATGAACGGCGTCGCATTGCCCGGGATCTGCACGACACCATCGGTCAGTCGCTAAGTGCCATAAAGGTGCATGTGGAAAATTCCGTAAGCGATATCGGCGGCCGGCTGCAGGCGGATGACCGGATGCGTCTGAAGAACCTGATCCCGATGATCAAAACCGCCATTACGGATGTCAAGCGCATTATCCGGAATCTGCGGCCCTCGGTGCTGGATGAATTGGGCCTCGTGGCGACCATCAACTGGCTGTGCCGGGAGTTTAATACGGTGTATCCGGATATCCGGATTGAAAAAAAGGTGGAATTAGATGACCACCAGGTGCCGGAAACGTTGAAAGCGCCGATTTTTCGCATGCTTCAGGAGGCCT
>DATGCF010000167.1:0-15170 GCA_035312245.1 Desulfosalsimonadaceae bacterium | reverse complement strand
CCTCTCCGTGCTCTACTATATTAGTCCCCAGATTTGGGCCTGGCGGTCCGGCCGCATCGAAAAGATCCGGCGGTATGTGGATCAGATGGCGGTGATCCTGCCGTTTGAAGAGGCCTATTATCAAAAGTACAATGTCCCGGCCACTTTTGTGGGGCATCCGCTGTTGGATTATTATACCGAGCAGGACACGGCGATTCAAACCGATGGTTGTAGTGACCGGGCGGTCGGCATACTGCCGGGGTCCCGGCGCAGCGAAATCGAAAAAAATCTGCCCGTCATGCTGGCTGCTGCCACGCGGATTCAAGAGGCTTTCCCAGATGTACGCTTTCTGATTTCTATTGCCCCTGGAATTGACGGGCAATGGATGTCCCAAATGATTGCCCCCTACAGGAAAAGCGTGCATGTGAAGGAAGTTGTCGGGGCGGTAAGGCAGGTATTTGAAAACAGTACCCTCATTCTGGCGGCATCCGGCACCGTCACCCTGGAAACCGCCATATTCGGGGTTCCTATGATCATTATTTACCGGATTTCGGGCATTAGCTACCGATTGGGTCGCGCGCTGGTAAATGTTAATCATATCGGGCTGGTCAACATTATTGCGGATGAACGGGTCGTGCCCGAGCTGATCCAGGAGGCGGCCAATCCGGCGGCCATCGCCCGGGAAGCAGTGGATATTTTGAGCAATCCGGATCGGCTGCAGCAGATCCGTCAGAAATTAAAGGCCGTACGCCATCGTCTGGGCGCCCCGGGCGCTGCGGAGCGAACCGCGGATATTGCCTTTAACATGCTTGGCTGAGTGATCGGATAGGATTTTTCTTGGTGCAAAAGAATCGGAAACAGGTCATCCAAAAACGGAACCGGCAGCTCTTCGCCTATTTAAAGGATCAGTGGGGGAAATTGAGCCTGGCCATGATCTGTATGGTGATTGTCGCTGCCACCACCTCGGCTACCGCGTTTATCGTCAAACCCGTCCTGGATGATGTTTTTCTGAATAAAAACGAGTTCATGTTAAAACTCATGCCCGTGCTGATCATGATTATCTATGTCCTGCGCGGGGCTGGCATGTATGGCCAGGATTTTTTGATGCATTATGTGGGCGAAAAAGTTATCAAGCAGCTTCGCGACAGTCTGTATGACCGGATCATTGATTTGCCGCTGTCGTTTTTCTATACCCAGAAAACCGGCGGATTGATGTCGCGGATCACATATGATGTCAATATTATTAAAAACATGGTCTCACGGGCGGTCACCGGGGCCCTGCGGGATGTGTTTACTATTCTGGGTCTGATCGGCGTTATCTTCTATCGGGATTGGCAGCTGGCGTTAATCGCCATCTTTGTGCTGCCCGCCGCCTTTTTCCCGGTCGTTGAGTTTGGCCGACGGGTGCGCCGGTTTTCCACCCGCAGCCAGGAATCCATGGGCGATCTAAATGCCTTTTTGCATGAAACTTTTGCCGGCAATAAAATCGTCAAGGCTTTTGGCATGGAACCCTTTGAAAAACAAAATTTTTATAAAAAAAATCAAAAAGTTTTCCGATTTGAAGTCAAATCGATCCGGGCCCGGGCGCTGACCTCGCCGGTGATGGAAATTTTTGGCGGCATCGGGGTGGCCCTTGTGATCTGGTATGGCGGCTACGGGGTGATCAACGGGACTTCCACGCCGGGCACGTTTTTTTCCTTTATGACGGCTGTGATGCTTCTTTATCCGCCGGTCAAAAAGCTGAGCAAACTCAACAATACGGTGCAGCAGGGGCTTGCCGCCGCCGACCGGATATTTGAGATCCTGGAAACCGAGTCGGATATTCAGGATCCGGCCGCACCGATCGAGTTGCCGCGGCAAACCCACCGGATCGCATTTGAAAACGTTTCCTTTGCCTATAACGGCGATGCACCGGTTTTGCAGAACATCAACCTGACGGTTTTCCCCGGTGAAATCTTAGCCATTGTCGGCGCCAGCGGGGGTGGCAAAACCACGCTGGTCAATTTGATCCCCCGCTTCCACGATGTGACCGCGGGTACTGTTAAAATTGACGGGATCAATATCCGCAATATATCCATCACGAATCTTCGCCGTGAGGTTGCCATTGTGACCCAGGAACCCATTCTTTTTAATGACACCATCCGGGCCAATATCGCATACGGCAATCAGGGGGCGTCAGATCGTGAGATCGAGGCGGCGGCGGAGGCGGCCTATATTTTAAACTTTATCAAATCCCTTCCCAATGGGTTTGAAACGAATATCGGAGAGCTCGGCAGCCGACTCTCAGGCGGAGAGAAGCAACGGATGTGTATCGCCCGGGCCTTGTTAAAGGATGCCCCGATTCTGATCCTGGATGAAGCCACTGCCTCGCTGGATACTGAATCGGAACGGCTGGTCCAAAAGGCTTTGGAGAATTTAATGTTAGGCCGCACCTCCTTTGTGATTGCCCATCGCCTGTCAACCGTGCATTACGCCCACCGGATTATTGTGCTCTCGGATGGTAAGATCGTTGAGGAGGGCGCTCATTCGGAATTGCTCGCCCGAAAAGGGGAGTACTACAACCTATACAGGATGCAGTTTACCGAAACCCCAGCCGATACGAATGCCGAAGGGGCAACGGCATAGGGTGGCATACCCGTCATGACAATAAACTCGATGATTCACCGGTATCTGTTTAAAGAATTTATCCCGCCGTTTGTCCTCAATCTGGTGTTTTTTTCATTTATTTTTCTGATGCGGCAGATCCTTGAGATTACCAACCTGATTGTCAATTACCAGGTGGGGATCATGACGTTTATACTCATGCTGATCTATTCCATGCCGTATTTTCTGGTCTACATTATCCCCATGTCCGTGATGATGAGTGTTCTTTTGACTTTTTTGCGGATGTCCGGGGACAATGAAATTACGGCATTAAAGGCCGGCGGGGTGAGCCTCTATCAGCTGATGCCCCCGGTTCTCATCTTTGGCTGTTTCTGCGCCATATTAACCGCCTTTATGGCCGTTTACGGAACGCCCTGGGGCAGCAATGCCTATAAAATGCTGGCCCTGGATGTGGCTCAATCAAATTTCAATATCGCCTTAAAGGAGAAACAGTTTAATGACAGTTTTGATGATGTAACGTTTTATGTGAATCAGGTCGATTTAAAAAATCGGATGCTTAAGGATATTTTCATTGAGGACCAGCGTAAGGCGGGTATCAGCAGTACGGTGGTGGCGCCGAAAGGCTATATTTTTTCGGGAGCCGATCAATACAGCTTTGTTCTCCGGCTTTATGAAGGCATGATCAATCAGGTAGATCTGGATAAGCGATCGGCCCACACCATTCGGTTTAATACCTATGATCTGCGGTTGGATTTTGAAAAAATGGTGACGGATATTAAGGATGGAAGAAAAGATGAAAAGGAAATGTCCTTTTCTGAGATCACCACCTACCTCGACCGCATTGAATCGCCTTCGCAACGCTATTACTCGGTGCTGCTGGAGTTTCATAAAAAGTTTTCCATTCCCGTGGCAAGCATTGCCCTGGCGCTCTTGGCTGTGCCTCTTGGGGTCCGCTCCGCATCTTCCCGCCGGTCAGCTGGTCTCGGTATTGGACTGTTTGCCTTTTTAATTTATTACTTGCTGCTCTCTGCCGGTATGGTGTTGGGGGAAGCGGGGATTTATCCGCCGATCATTGGCATGTGGGTCCCGAATGCTATTATGGGTGGATGCGGCATTTATCTGCTTGTTAAAGCCGCAGGTGATCAGCCGATCTGGATGGCGGAGGTGATTCGGGGCATCAAAAATCGGTTAGTCGGTATTTTTATCAGGCGATCCCAGGGAGAATAAGAGGACAGCCGGATTCCCATGACAATCATCCACCGTTATATTTCCCAAATGTTTTTTAAATTTTTTGGTATTGTCCTGGCAATGGTGATCGCCATTTACCTTTCCATCGATGTTTTCGGAAAGATGGACAATTTGATGGAAGCCGATTTGCAGCCGTTTGAGATGCTGCTCTATTTTGTATACAAACTACCGCTGATTATTTCCCAGATTACGCCTGTGGCCGTCTTATTGGGAGTGCTGGTGGCATTCGGCTTAATGTCGAAAAACAATGAAATTATTGCCCTCAAGAGTTCCGGGGTGAGCTTGAAATACCTGCTGGTGCCTGTCTTGGTGATCGGGCTGTTATTGAGCGGGGGGCTTTTTATTTTTTCAGAAGCTGTTGTCCCCGCGACTATCGGCCGGGCGATTCAATTGGAGGAAAAAGAGGCGGGAAACCGGCAGATGGTTGCATCCCGGCAAAAAAATATATGGCAGCGCCATCATCGGGGGATTACTCATATTCAGCATTTTCATCCGTCAGAAAATGTAATTTACGGGGTCTCTACGATGGTTTTCGATCCAGGGTTCCATCTGATCCGCCGCATTGACGCCAAAAGGGGGCAATACCGGGATGGGCAGTGGATTTTTTATTCCGGTATGGTTCAGGATTTTGAAAGCAAAGCCAGGACCCCCGAGGTTACATTTTTTGATGAGAGAGAAGTTGATCTCACGCTGACGCCGGCGGATTTGAAACGGGTGGCCAGAACGGCTGAGGAAATGAGCTTTACCCGGCTTCAGCACCATATCCAGAAAGTGGAACAGGAAGGCTATGATGCCACCAAATCCAAAGTGGACCTCTATGCCAAGACCGCGTTTCCGGTCATTTGTCTGATCATGAGCTTAGTCGGTTCAGCCATTGCCTTAAGGGGAAAAACCCGGGAGGGCATGGCGATTAGCTTTGCCTATGGGGTGGTGACCGCTTTTGTCTACTGGTCTTTATATAGTCTCTGTTTGTCGCTGGGTTATGGGGAGCTCCTTCCCCCATGGCTTGCCGCCTGGATGGCCAATTTGATTTTCTTCTGCATCGCGGGGTTGATGGTGGTAAACCTTGAGTAGCCAAAGCAAGCCACAGATTTTAGTGGATATGCATAGCCGTATACAAGCCTGTATGCAGAATTCGTCCCGGTATAACCGGACTGCCCTGGAGAAGACCCTGTTAATTTTATCCCGGGGCTATGCCGGCGGCATCAGTGCTCGCAATAAAGCCTTTGATAACGGTATATTGAGGCAGCACCGGCTGCCCTGCCCGGTCATAGCCGTGGGTAACCTGACTGTGGGGGGCAGCGGTAAGACGCCCATGACTGTTTATCTCGTGGAAATGTTCACGCAGGCTGGCTACAGGCCGGCGGTCATCAGCCGGGGATACAAGGGGAAAAGCGAGAAAACAGGCGGGGTGGTCAGTGACGGCAGCAATGTCCTGCTCGGACCGGGGCATGCCGGGGATGAGCCGTTTATGATGGCCAAACAGGTAAAGCATGTACCGTTTCTTGTTGGCGCGGATCGATACGCAATGGGGAAGGCGGCTTTAGCCCGATTTTCTCCGGATGCCATTGTTTTGGATGATGCCTTTCAGCATCGCCGGTTGTATCGGGATATTGATTTGATGCTCGTGGACGCCACCGTGGGGTTTGGAAACGGATATCTGCTGCCCAGGGGTATTTTGCGGGAGCCCAAGGCCGCATTACGCCGGGCGGATGCCATTGTGCTCACACGGGCAAACGAGCCGGCTCCCTGGATAGAAACCGAAATATCTGAAATTGCCCCCCAGGTCCCGATATTTAGAGCCATCAATCGGCCATTTATATATGGTATCGTCCGAGCGGGCAAGGAAGTGCCGACCCATATGGATCATCCCGCTGATGCGGAGGATTTTCGATTTTTTCGGTCTGCGAGCGTTTTCGGATTTTCCGGGATTGCCAGAAGCCTCGAATTTCAACGGATGATGACTGAGATGTCCGGACGGCTGGTTGACTTTTTAGACTTTCCGGACCATTATTACTATACTGAATCCGACTGGCAATGGATTTTGAAACGCGCCCAGGAACTGTCAGTGGATTATCTGGTGACCACCCAAAAAGACTATGCCCGGCTTCAGGGCGAAATGAAAGCGCCGGTGGATATGGTGATTGTAGGCATTCAAATGGATTTTGGGTCCGACCGGGATGCATTACGCTGTTTTATCAGAAAGGCCCTGGGATCTGGTTTTTTCGCCCAAAAGAGGGATGGGTCGTGAAACAGCCCTTTACCCGAAAGGATTTAGCCACAGACGGGTGCAGTGTGCTGCGCAAGGGCAGATGGGCCAATGCGGACCTTTATCTGTATGAGGAAAACGACGTCGCCTGGGTGGTCAAGGATTTTTTACCCTGCGCCCCGATTGTTCGCAAAACATGGGGGCGGTTTTTAGTCCAGCGGGAATTTCATGCCCTTGACAGGCTGCAAGGTGTCGCGGGAATTCCGCAGGCCCCATTTATCATTGATGCCCATGCCTTGGGGTATCGGTATATTCCCGGGCGGACGCTTCGGGATACCCCGTCCGAGCTGATTGATGCGTCCTTTTTCAAGCAGCTTGAGATGCTGGTGGAAGAGATGCATAAGCGGAACATGGTTCATTTGGATAGCAGAAACCGGCGCAACGTGTTGATCACTGATGAGGGGCGGCCGGCGCTCCTTGATTTTCAATCCAGCTTGAACCTGGACCGGGTCCCCCGGAATTTTCATCACCTTTTAAAAGAAATCGATTTATCCGGCGTCTATAAGCTATGGCAACTGAAAACCCCCGATACCATGGATGCAGCGAGAAAAGAAAGGCTGATGGAGTTTGATAAAAAACGCTTTCTCTGGGTGCTCAGGGGCTACCCGCTCGGCACCCGGAAAGCCCCCCGATCCTGACCCCTCCTTTAGTTTCAGACAACCCCCAGATTTGTTCGTATCCATCAAGATGCAGCAAACGCGCCGGTTCCGTGTTTAACCCTTAAGGTTTAAATTATGTGGATCGGCCACACAAATGTCGCACAAAACAGAATAATATAGCAGATAAGCACCAGCAGGATGTTCCAATGGGCATTATTTTGAAAAAAACTCTCGGATGAGACGGCCAGCAGTTTTTGCGGCTGGATGTTTTTAAAGCCCGGAATATAGCGGTTCACCGTCTGGCAGTAGGTTTTATAGGACTGGCCGAAGAGTGCTTCAAGTTTTTTTTCCTCCCGCCGGACACGGTTGGCCATATAGAAATAATAGAGGACAGTAAAGGCGATAAGTATCCAGATGTTGCCGGTCATCATCAGGATGCCGAAGATGAGGAAAAACCGGCCGATATACATGGGATTGCGCACGAACATGTAAGGTCCGACCTGGGTCAGCTGCTTCTGGGTCTGAATTGTTGAAAAACACCACACCTGCAGCAATTCGCCAAGGATCGATACAATCAGCCCGGGAATAAACCACAGGGGTTTGAGTTGGGTCAGCAGAAGCACCAGCAGGACCAGAAAGATAGGGTATCTGAGTTTAAGGAAGGTTTTTCGGACCCTTTTGTTGTTAAAAAATTCATTAATCCGATGGAATGCCATATTTTCTCCTTAAAAGGTTGGTTGCCGGGTTCAAACCGAATGTTCGGTCAGATAACGAATGACCGCTTCTAAATCTTCGGGCCGGTCCACGCTAAAGCTCTCGTGTTCCGTAATCACTATCCGAATCGGGATGTGGTTTTCAAGCAGGCGAAGCTGCTCCAGCTTTTCAATGGTTTCCAGTCGTCCGGGCGGAAGGGAGACGAATTTTTCAAGAAACGCCATACGGAAGGCATACATGCCGATGTGGCAGTAAATATGCTGTTGCCCGCCTTCCCTTGCAAAGGGGATGCGCGACCGGGAAAAATACAGGGCATTTTGATCCGATGAAAAAACAACTTTGACCCGGTCCGGGGTCCTGGCGGTTTCCGGATCTATTTGGCGGACCGGTGTGGTAACGCACACGCCCGGTTCTTCGAACGGCTGGATCAGTTCGGCAAGCATCAGGGGGTTTAATGCCGGCTCATCCCCCTGGATGTTGATCACCACATCATCCGCATGAATGTTTAATTTTGTCGCCGCCTCATAGACCCGATCCGTGCCGCTGGGATGATCCGTGCGGGTGAGCACCACCGGCACCGCCAAGTTTTTGGCTGCTTCGGCAATCCGTTCATCATCCGTGGCCAGATAGACGTCCGAGATATTGGGGCATTTTTTTGCCCGCGCATAGACATGCCAGAACATGGGCTTGCCGCAGATATCCGCCAGGGGTTTTCCCGGGAATCGGCTGGATTCATATCTCGCCGGGATTATACCATAGCAGGCCGGTTTAGCTGTCATTTCTAAAAAGCTCCGTTAATAGTCACTAAGGGTTCGCATGATCAGTCGGCTGGCCTGTTCACTTCCGCCCTGCCGCCTTTTAACGTAGTCCGCGGCCGCAGCCCGGATTTGATCCCTGGGCGGCGGATGCTCTATCAGCTGTATCAGTTCTTTTGCAGCCGTTTCCCAGTTTCGCGTTTTTTTTACTAATCCCATGTTAAAGACCTTTTCCCCGACCCAGGCGAAATTTTCCCAGGACGGGCCAATGACCGGAACCAAACCATGGATCAACGGCTCCAGAAAATTCTGGCCGCCTAATGGCGCGAGGCTTCCGCCGACAAAAACAGCCGTCGCCCGGGCATAGGCGGCATTTAATTCGCCAAAGGTATCCCATAATATAATGGTACCGGGTTTAACCGATTTAGTCGTGATAGATGACCGGCAGGTCCAGGGCTTTTTCATTTTTTCCAGGCATTGCTGCCATGCTGAAAGCCTATGCATATGGCGGGGAAATATGCCGATTACCAGACCGGGAAGCCGGCTGTTCAGCCGATCGATCATTTGGGTGACATCCGCCTCTTCTTCCTGCCGGACGGAGCCTAAAACCAGAAAATCGGCCTTCGAAGGAAGCAGATGCGCGAGTTCAGTGGATTTCTTATTTAATGCATCATCAAGGTGGACCCGGTCAAACTTGATATTGGGCATCACATCAACGATACCTCGGCCGAAGAGGCTGGCAAATCGGTCCGCATCCGCCCGGGAGATGGCGAGCACCTTATACGGGCCCAGTGTGCGCCAAAGGTCGGGGAGTAGCTGGTAGCGCTTCAAACTTTTCGGGGTCATTCGGGCATTGATGATAAGAATTTTGCGGCCGTACTTGTGCAACGCGGATAAGAGCCCCGGCCATAGTTCGGTTTCCAGCAGCACCATCAGCTGTGGATCGATCTGCTGGACAGCGGTATCCATGAGGGCGGGCTGATCAAATGGAAAATAGGTGGCCCGGATATGATATTCCGGCCGCTCGCCGGATAAGGCTTTAATTGCTTTTTCCAGAATTTCCATGCCCTGCCGGGTATTGGTGCTGACCAGTATATCCAACGGCCGGGAGGCGGGCAGCGCCTTTATCAGGGTCTCCGCCAGATACGCTTCCCCGGCCGAGGCCGCCTGAATCCATATATCAACCGGACCGGGTGGCGCCAGATGAAGCGTGCGCGCGGCATATCCATCTTTTAAGCGGGGGTTTAGTTGGAGAAGCGGTCGGGCCGCTCGCCATCCCGCATTATATAGGGAAAATAAAAATTTCTGCATATTTTCGATACCATGGCCGGCATGGGGGTGAATAGATGTTCTCAAACGGGATACCATGCCTTTAAAAGCCCTTGCAACAGAAATATGCCCGTCTCCGGCACCGCATGGGGCGGCAGCCGATGATGCGCTGACAGGACGTTTATGGACAGGGTTCTCCTTGACTAACAGTGTTTCATCAGGTACTTTCACTACATATTCGTAAACCCCTAATCGTCGGATAAATCAATATGGTGGCGAATCGCACGGAAGAAGAAAAAAAATATCTGCTGGATGCCATCGATGCATTCAATAGAAAAATTTTAATAATTTCAAAAGAGTATAGGATACTGGCGGCTAATGCGACCGCCCTGCAGGCCAACCCGCGCGCTAATTTGATCGGCCGGCCCTGCTATGAAGCCTTGCTCGGAAAGGATGGCCCCTGCTTCCATTGTCCGGCCGAGGAAGTGAGGCGCACGGGTGAATCATCGCTTCGATATGATTACCCGGAAAGTTCCTTCAATTTTGATGAAAACCTATGCTTGTTCTCCTATCCCGTTAATAATGGGGATGAGGTGGAATTTATGGTCATGCTGGATTTTGATTTGCCAGCATTAAAGCAAATGGAGGAAAAACGGCTCGAATCCAACGCTTTCCTCAGAAACCTCCTACACAGTGCTGTGGATGCGGTGATTGCGGCAGATACCAAAGGCCGGATACTTATTTTTAATGAAGCGGCGGAGCAGATTACGGGATATACGCGCAGAGAGGCGTTAAATGAGATTACCATCCGGGATGTATACCCGGGCGACGGCGCCCGCGAGGTGATGCGGATGCTGTTAAGCGAGGAATACGGCGGGGTTGGCAAGTTGAAATCCTATCACATTAACGGTCAGCACAAAAACGGCGAAATTATTCCCATCAGTCTCAATGCCTCCATTGTCTATGACGCCAATGGGGAGAAACAGGCGACCATCGGTTTTTTCCATGACCGACGGGATGAAATACGGATGCAGAAGGAATTGGAAAAGACCCAGGTCCAGCTGCTCCAGGCGGAGAAAATGGCCTCCTTAGGCAAAATGGCGGCTGGCGTGGCCCATCAGCTGAACAATCCCTTAAGCGGCATCATCATATATACCAAACTGGTGATGGAGGAATACGAACTGCCCGCCGAGGCCATGGAAGACTTAAAACGCGTGCTGGATGACTCGGAGCGGGCCAAGGAAACGGTCAAGGAACTGCTCGAATTCGCCCGCCAGACGAGTCAGGAAATGCAGCATCAGGATATCAATGAGATTGTTTCCCGCACTATCTTCTTACTGGAGAATCAATCGATTTTTCACAACATCAAAATTGAGAAATCCCTTGCCGATAAGCTGCCTTATGTGAACGGCGATGCCCAGCAGTTAAACCATGTGATCATGAATATTGTTCTGAATGCGGCGGATGCCCTTGAGGGAAGCGGCATTTTGAGCATTCAAACCTGGTACTCCGCCCAGAACCATACGATTTGTATTGAAATCGCCGATACGGGGCCGGGGATTCCCGATGATGTGCTGCCCCATATTTTTGAGCCTTTTTATACGACCAAAGAGCAGGGCAAGGGCACCGGTCTGGGATTGAGTATGGTCTACGGGATTCTTGAGAGCCATGGGGGCACCGTTTGGGCGGAAAGCGAAGTGGGCGAGGGGACCAAGTTTCATATTGAACTGCCGGTAGCGGAAATGGAAGAGAGCGAGGAGAAAATTGGCTGAATCAGCGGATCAATACAATATTTTGGTGGTCGATGATGAAAGAAGCATCCGGGAGGGCGTGGACCGGGTGCTCTCCCGGATGGGCTGTACCGTGTTAACCGCTCCGAATGGGGAAGAGGCGCTTGATATTTTAAAAACCGACCCCGTTTCCATCGCCATTCTGGATTTGAAAATGCCCGGCATGGATGGTATGGAGCTTCACCAACGGATCCGCGAACTTGACGACCGGATCGTGGTGATCATTATCACCGGCTATGCCACCATTGAAACGGCCATCAATGCCATGAAGCAGGGGGCGTATGATTTTATTCCCAAGCCGTTTGAGCCGGATCATTTAAAAATCGTGGTCAATCGCGCCATTGAAAAAATCCGGCTTTCTCGGGAGGCTGAAAAGCTCCAAGCCGAGCGGGAGCGGACATTGATGGATCTGGATCGGGAGAAAAGCCGGACCCGGACCATTATCGAATCCCTGCCCATCGGCGTGGTGGTCACCAATATGGAAGGCGAGGTGGTTTTAAAAAACCCGGCGTTTTTGCAAAGCCTGGAGCTTGCATCAGATTTGGGGGCGGGTGAGCAGATTGACGCCTGCGTGGCGGATGACGGGTTCTGCCAATTCGTGCGGCAGCTTTCCACAGGGGAATACGGCCTTGAAGGCGAGGTCCCGAGCTATGAATTATGCGTGAGTAATAATAAGTACCTGCTCTCCCGGGGACGGCCGGTGATGAATGAGAAGAACGAATGCATCGGTGCTGTGGTTACCCTGTCCAATATTACAAGTCTTAAAATGCTCGATCAGCTGAAATCCGAGTTTGTGGCCAAAGTCTCCCATGAGCTGCGTTCACCTTTGTCCACCATTCATGAACAGCTGGCCATGGTTTTAAAGGACATGACCACTGAGGAATCCGAGGTGGACCAGGACCTCATTGAACGGGCCAAGGAAAAAACCAATGCGCTGATTTCCCTGATTGGGGATTTGCTGGATCTTTCCCGGATAGAATCCGGGTCCCTTACGGAAAATAAAAAGCCGGTCCGGATTACCGAGCTTCTCTCGAGTATTGTTGATTTCATGAAGAGCCGGGCAGACGCCAAGGGCCAGTCTCTGAGATTTAATACGGAGGATGCGCCCATTCCGGAGATAACCGCTGATCCCATGGCATTGGAAAGTATTTTCGGCAATCTGGTGACCAATGCCATCAACTATACGCCGGCAGGCGGCGAGATATCGGTCAATGTTGAAACCGTTGATAAACAGATAAAAGTCAGTGTCTCGGATACCGGTTTCGGCATTGAGCAAAAGCACCAGGACAAAATTTTCGAGCGGTTCTACCGGGTAAAGGACAATAACACCCGGCATATCACGGGAACCGGGCTGGGGCTGCCCATAGTAAAGGGTCTGGTGGACAGCATGGGCGGAAAAATAGAGATTGACAGCGAGCCAGGGAGCGGTTCCACTTTTATCGTATTTCTGCCTTTGGAAACATCGGCCGAAACGGATACGGACCCCGCTAGTCCGTCAGTGCATTTCTGAAATCCTCAACACTCACATCAATGCTGGTCCAGAGCGCCAGACTGTTGCGGGCCTGATGGATCAGGGTGGGCAGGCCGTCCATGAACCGAAGGCTCCGGCTTTCTGCGAGGGTTTCCCAAATATTCGGCTGCCGGCCATAGTTTAGATCAAAAATCAGTTCCCCGCCGGATATGCTCAGGTTTTCGGCCAGGTCGGCCATTTCGCCGGATTCCGCCGGGCTGGAGACCGTGGTGGCATTGACTAGGATCTGGGCCGAAATGTTATCATTGGCCAGATCTTCAAAGGAAAGCGGCACGCCGCGCACCCGGCTGGCCACATTTCGGGCTTTAGGGGCATTTCGGCCGGCAATGTATATGGTCTCCGCCTTCAGCCAGTTCAGTACAAAGGCTACCGCCTTGGCCGCCCCTCCGGCGCCTAAAATTAGGGCCTTTTTGCCGGCCGGATTAAAATCGATATCCTCCAGGGCATCCATGATGCCGATGGCATTGGTATTAAATCCCTTCAGCTGATCGCCCGCCATGGCAATGGTGTTCACCGCCCCGATAATATTGGCGCTTTCAGAGAGCACATCCACATAGGGGATCACTGCCTCCTTATACGGAACCGCAATATTAGCGCCCGCAATATTGAGCGTTCTAAGGCTTCGCACGGCATCCCCGAGGGATTTGGGGCTCACCTGAAAAGGCACATAGGTCCCATTGATCCCGGCCTTTGCCATCACCCGGTTAAATACCGCCGGCGATCTTGAGGCAAAGACCCGCTCATCGCTGATGATGCAGAAAACCCGGTGGAATTGGCTGCTTGGCGTGGGCATAGGCTGTCAGGGGTTAAAGCAGTGTCATTACATCCATTCATAAAAAGATAAAGCCGCTGGAGCGCCTCTGATCGGTTGTTGCTCCAGCGGCAGCGATTAATCGATGGTGATTCTCTGGATCGCCGGCCCGATGATTAGGTCATATTCAGCAGGCTTTTGACAGAATCCAGAATATCATCGGCAGATGCCGGTTTAGGCAGGTAGTCGTCGGCTTCGGTACTCATGCCGTCGTAAT
Source organism: Desulfosalsimonadaceae bacterium (assembly GCA_035312245.1). Classification (GTDB taxonomy): domain Bacteria; phylum Desulfobacterota; class Desulfobacteria; order Desulfobacterales; family Desulfosalsimonadaceae; genus M55B175. The sequence goes on along the minus strand of DATGCF010000167.1, from coordinate 1,384 downwards.
GGGAGTATCGGGTAGAGGAAACGTGATCCGCCACGGCGGTCAACAGAAGAATCGGGATATCCGCGTATTTCTCATCCCGTTTCAGTTCTGAGCAAACCTTATACCCGTCCTTTTCGGGCATCATCACATCCAGCACAATGGCGTCCGGCGGGTTTGCCTGAACCTTTTCCATGCCTTCCACGCCGTCATAGGCCACTTCTACGTCAAAACCCGCTTTTTCGAGGTTTTTTTTCACAATCGAGACAAAATCCGGTTCATCATCAACAACAAGAATTCTTTTTTTATCGGACATCTTTTCCCTCCTTTTCGCGCCAGATGTCAGGGATTGATACCTCGGGCCGCTGGTTATTAGTTTTGAGTATATTCTATATAATCTCGGGCAATGAATCAATCAATTTGTGGTCGGGGATGCAAGCCGGCGCGCTCAACGATTTCCGGCACCTTCTCCTCCCATTCAATGGCCATAATGTGAAAGCCGTGGACCCCTTCAACGCCTTTTAAACGCTCAATACTCTCGATACAGATATTAATGCCTTCCTCAGCCTGCTTCTCCTTTGGCGTATCCGCCATGCGTTTGACCACGTCGTCCGGCACATCCATGCCGGGCACCCGGTTTTTCATGAATTTGGCCATGCCGGCGGATTTAAATGGGGTAACGCCCGCCAGGATGTGCACTTTTTCATGAAGCCCCCGGTCGACCACGCCTTTCATCCATTCCTCGAACTTTTCCAGGTTGTAAATGCACTGGGTCTGGATAAACTCGGCACCGGCCTCGATTTTTTTGGCCAGCCGGGGAACCCGGATTTCAAATGGATCGGCAAAGGGGTTGGCGGCAGCCCCCACAAACATGTCAGGCGGCCGCTTGATTTCGGCGCCCCCGAGAAACTTGCCCTCATCGCGCATATAGCGAATCGTCTGAATCAGCTGCATGGAATCGAGATCATGCACGTTCTGTCCCTGGGCGCTGTCGCCGAAACTCTGGTGGTCGCCCGAGAGGCATAGCATGTTGGGAATGTCAAAGGATGCCGCGCCCAGGATGTCGCTTTGAATGGCGATGCGGTTGCGGTCCCGGGTCACCATCTGAAGCACCGGCTCCACGTCCATGAGTTTTAAGTGGATGCAGGCGGCCAGGCTGGAGAGCCGGGTCACCGAGGTCTGGTTGTCGGTTATGTTGACGGCATCCACATAGTCCCTGATCATTTCCGCCTTTTTCTTGATGGCTTCGGGGTCGCTGCCGCGAGGGGGGCCGCATTCCGAAGTCACCGCCAGATGGCCTTCCGATAGAATCCGTTGCAGTCTGCTCCGCGCTTTGTCGGTCATATCTGTACATCCTCCCTCACAACTTTGCGGGGCCCGCCGGCCCTGTCCGTCGACCAGTCCTTGA
>DATGCF010000166.1:0-3253 GCA_035312245.1 Desulfosalsimonadaceae bacterium | reverse complement strand
AGCCGCCTGTATCCGAAACATCCGGGAGATGGTCGGCCTGGATATTCGCATTGATTACCGGTTGACAACTATCCGGCATGCGTATACCCATTTTAAGATAGTTGCTGATGTTTATGTCTGCCGTTATACTGGCGGCCGGGTCCGGCGGAAGGGACCGGCGGGCCATCAATGGGTTTCGGTAAACGCGCTTTCCCGGTACCCGTTTCCCGGATCGCACCATAAATTCATCCCCCTGTTAAATAATATTGATGACAGATTATCCGAAGATTCCGCATTCAGCGGTATGGGAGAAAATTGAAAACGGCGCGGCGGTGGTGACGGTCAACCGCCGGCTGGCCCGCCATCTGACCGGTGAATACGCGGCCGGACATATGGCCGTGGGACGGTCTGCATGGGAGACCCCGAACATCATCCCGTATACAGCCTGGCTTGAACATTTATACGATGCCCTGCTGTTAAATCCCGCATTGGAATCGGCTGAAAAGTGGCCGGAGGCGCTTCCTCCGAACCATGAGCGATGGCTCTGGGAGTCCGTCATCCGGGAATCCGAATATGGCAAAGGACTGCTGCAGATTCAAACCACAGCCAAAACCGCGCAAACGGCCTTAGCCCTCTGCCGGCAGTGGCGGCTGGATGTGAAGGCGCTTTCCCAGGCCCCGCCGCCGGATACGGAGGCGTTTATCGACTGGGTAAAAGATTTTGCCCGCCGGTGCCGGCAGCACAATTGGACGGAAGCCGCCCGCCTGCCGGATCTTGTGGCCTCCGCCCTCCGGCAGGCCCTTATTGATCTGCCCGAAACTATCCTGTTTACCGGGTTTGATGAATATCCCCCGCAGATGCAGGATCTCTTCGCCGCGATGCAATCCGTCGGAACATCGGTTTTACAGCTCTCAGCGCCGGCTGTTTCAGGCCGCGGGGCTCGCTATGAACTCCCGGATACCGAGGCGGAGATCACCTGCGCCGCCCATTGGACCCGGCAGATGCTAACCGAGGGCCCGAACACGCGCATCGGGATCATTGTCCCCAATCTTGAGGCAGTTAGAGACCGGTTAATCCGCATTTTCGATGATATCCTGCATCCAGGCCTGGTCTTTTCAACGGAAACGGACCTTGAGCGTATATACAACATCTCGCTGGGTCGCCCCCTGGCGGACTATCCGATGATTCGGACAGCGTTGACGGTGCTTGAAAAGGCCGGCGCCTATATCCCGGTGAATACTCTCAGTGAACTTTTACGATCCCCGTTTATCGGCGGGACGGATGCGGAAATGGCATCCCGGAGCCTCCTGGATGCCCGGCTTCGAAAAACCGGCGAGACGGAATTCGCCATAAAAGCCCTTTACCCAAAAGCCCAAGCCATGGGATTAGACCAGCTTTGCGGAAATCTCCGGGCGTTTGAAAAAGCGCAAGCAGATCTCTCCCATCCTAAACCGCCGTCCATGTGGGCGGCGGCTTTTACGACACTCTTGGCCGCTCTTGAGTGGCCGGGGGGACGGACGCTTTCCAGCACGGAATACCAGAGCCTTGATGCCTGGCAGGAGGCGCTGTCCCGGTTTTCAGCCATGGACCGGGTGGCCGGGCATATCCCCCATGACCGGGCGATCCGCCTTTTAAAGGAGATTGTCACCGACACGCTGTTTCAGCCGGAGACGGGCGATCGGCCGGTTCAGGTGCTGGGGGTCTTGGAGGCGGCCGGCGCATCCTTTGATGCCCTATGGGTGATGGGGCTTCATAATGAAGCATGGCCGCCGCCGCCCCGGCCCAATCCGCTCATTCCGGTATGGATCCAGCGAAAATACAACATCCGGCATGCCTCGGCTGAACGGGAGCTCGAATACGCCAGACAGATCACAGACCGGCTGGAACACGCGGCCCCAAGTGTTTTCTTCAGCTGTCCCCGGCGCGACGGGGATGCCGAGCTCTTCCCAAGCCCTTTGATCCAGCACCTGCCCTCGGCCGCCCCGGAGGCCGGGCAAATCGTAAATCATACATTCTGGCGGGATTTTTTAAGATCTGCGGCATTTGATCGGACGGCCGACGAAACGGGTCCGATCGTGGCGGACGGGGCGTATGTGAGCGGAGGCACCGGGCTCTTAAAAGCCCAGGCCGACTGTCCATTTAAGGCGTTTGTCAAATACCGGTTAAGGGCAGAGGCGCTGGAAACACCGGTTTCCGGATTGTCCCCGGCGGAGCGCGGCGCTTTGGTCCATAGGGCGCTGGAAAAATTCTGGGAGGCTTTGGAAACGCATGCCGCCTTGATGGCCATGCCGGCAACGGATCTCGAGGCAGCAGTCAGAAAATCCGCCGCCGGTGCCATCAACGAGCAAGCGGCATCAAAGGCGCGGACATTTACCGAGCGGTTTGCCGCCATGGAGACCGATCGGTTGATCGCCCTGATTATGGAATGGCTGGAAAAGGAAAAGGATCGGGCCCCGTTTTCGGTGCGCCATCGGGAGGCCCAGCTGCCGGTCACCATCTGCGGATTCGGCCTGACCACCTATGCGGACCGGATCGATCAGCTGGCTGACGGCCGGCTGGTGATTATTGACTATAAAACCGGTACCCCTGCCCTAAAAGACTGGTTTACGCATCGCATGGCGGAACCGCAGCTGCCCCTTTATGCCATAAGCCTTAACGAGCCGCTGGCGGCCGTACTGTTCGGCCAGGTCAGAAAAGGAGAGGCCCGGTTTATCGGTGTGGCCGATGATGACGGGATAGCCCCGGGCATTCGGGCGATTGAAAAAGACACCCGGCAGGCCCGGGAATACGCATCGATCGGGGATTTGCTGCCCCGATGGCGGGCCCAGCTCAATGCCCTGGGAAACGAGGTTAAATCCGGTTATGCCGCGGTATCGCCCATCACCATTTATCAAAGCTGCCGGTATTGCGATTTCTCATCCATATGCCGGATTAACGAACGCGATATGCTGGAGGCAGATAATGAGACAGGCGGATAACCGGCCGGCGGCGGATGCCGGGGAACGGGAGGCCGCCATTGACCCAAAACGCTCCTTTATCGTGCAGGCCCCGGCCGGTTCGGGAAAAACCGAGCTGCTGATTCAGCGCTACCTGCGGCTGCTGGCCGGCGTGGAGGCGCCCGAGGCGATTGTGGCCATTACCTTTACACGCAAGGCGGCCGCGGAAATGCGGACCCGGATTTTAGGCGCCCTGGAACGGGCCAAGGACCCGGAGCCGCCAAAAACGCCGCATGAACAGCGCACCTGGACGTTGGCCCTTGCGGCGGGGGAACAGA
>DATGCF010000165.1:0-9959 GCA_035312245.1 Desulfosalsimonadaceae bacterium | reverse complement strand
AGTTATGGCACGCCAGCCAGCAGCCGATATTGGCGTTTCGCTCGCGGTGGCATTCCAGGCAGAACCCCATTTTAAAATGCTTGCCTTTGACCCGGTCCATGGCCTGCACCCGGCCGTGGCAGGCCTCGCATTGAATCTCTTTTCGGATGTGGCGCTGGTGGTTAAACAGCACGTGCTCGGCCACGTAATTCACTTTCCGCCAGGGCGTCGGCGTATTGGTGTCGTAATACTCGTGCTCCTTCTGTATCTCCGGGTGGTTGGCGATAATGTAATCATGACAGAAAAGGCATTTTTCCACCGGCGGCACCCCCGGATACTTCGAGCGTTCCACATAGGGGTGGCAGAAACGACAGTCAATCGCCTTGTGCCCGGCATGCACCCTATGGGAAAAGGCAATCGGCTGCTCAATGCCGGCCGTGGCCTGCGGATAAATAAAAATCAGGTAAATAAAGACCAGGCTCACCACGGTTGCCAGGACGACGAAAAAAATCGGCGCCTTGTTCTTTGCCAGGGTCGCCAGGGACTCGCGAAAAGCGGTAAAAAATTTCATGGGTTTGCCGCCGGTACCGACAAGAATGCTGATTACCAGGATGGTTAATACGGCGGCTGTTATCAGAAGTATTTCCATAGGTACAATATCACTCGGATGTCCCGGTGCCGGATTCCAGCATTTCCGGGAACTGGTTGAAATATCCAAAAACCGCAGCTATTAAAAGCCCGACAAATCCCAGTGCCACCCCGACCTCGACGGGGGCCACGGGCATGCTTGCCGCGTGATGGGTGAGCGCCGGCCCCAAAAGCAGATAATGCTCAAGCCACATCCCCGCGATCACCAGGCTGCAAAGAGCGATCATGGCCTTTGGAATGGTTTTTATCTTTCGGTTTAGTAAAATGAGAAACGGCAGAATAAAGCACACGATAAAGACCGTCCAGGCGATCCGGTTCCACGGGGCCAGAACCGTTCGGGCAATGATATATGACGTTTCCTCGGAAATATTGCCGTACCAGATCACCACCAGCTGGCAGTAGAAAAAATCCGCCCATGCCAGGCAGAATGCCAAAAAGAGTTTGCCCATATCCAGAAACTCGGCCGAACTCAGCTCAAATGGCACATTTTTACTTAAATGAAGAAAGGCCGCCAGAATAATCAACGCCCCGAACCCGATATAGATCGCCTTGATAAACGCGTAAGCCCCGAAAAGGGTTGAGTACCAGTGCGGCTCCGCCGCCATTACCAGGTCATAGCCGATGAGCGAGAGCACAATGGCAAACGCCAGCAGATAGAGAACCCCGAAAACATAGCGCCGATGTTCGTATTTTTCCGGATCCGGGCGGCGCTTCTGCCACCACCGGGAAAGCCGGTTTTTGAGGGCGCTTCCCGACGTGTCCGGGCGTATTTTGAACCACAGGGCATAGTAGAGGTATATAAACCCCAGGCCGTACAAAATAAAAAGGGCAACCACATCCCTTGAAAACAAAAAGGGAATGTTTAACCAGACCTCCTTGCCGTGCAGATCATGGTGCAGCCAGGGAAAGACGTACTCCCTGCCCAAAAAGAGGCCAAGGAAAAGAATAAATGAAATCGGGAAAAACGCCGAAAAAGCCTCGGCGATATTTGCGAACCGCCGGCTCCACCGCGCCTGGACGGTATTCATCATGGCCGAAAAGAGCAGCGCGCCCTGGGCAATGGCCGAGAACAGCAGAAAATTGACCAGATACGCCTGCCAGGCGGTTTCCGGATGCCCCGTCACCAAGGGCCAGGCAAAGGCCAAAAGGCCGATTATCATCAATGCGGCGGCAATATGAAAAATTTTGGTTTTCCGCGGATCCATCTGTTAATGCCCCAATTCAATCTTCGCGCCCTGGTTCGCCAGCATCCTCTGAACCGATTCTTTTTCTTCTTCCGCACAGGCCACCACCACGGCAAAATCCTCGCCCGAGGCGGGGGTCGAATATCCGGGCAGATCCCTGTAGGCGGGCAGCTGCATGGTCAAAATCAGGCCCGCCACATTGCCGAACACAGAAAACAATACCGTAAATTCAAACCCCACGATAAAAAACGGAATATAGGCCATGACCGGCTTGCCGCTCACGATCAGCTCCCACCGCAGGGAGGTAAAGGCGGCCAGCAGGTAGCCGGTGATAAACCCGATGATCCCGCCGACCAGCGTAAACCAGCCCACCGGGCTCTTCTTGACGGCCAGTGACTGAGAAATCATTTCACTCGGGATCGGGCCGCGCACATCCGCCAGCTGCCAGGCGCTTTCCCGAATGCTTTTGATCGCCGCGGCCGCCTTGCTCTCGTCCTTGAAAAGGCCGGTTACGCTCACCGGATTGGCATTATCCATGGGCCGCCTCCTCGTGGACTTTCTCCTTCATCTCGGTCATGGAAATCGACGGCAGATGCTTGACGAACAGGAAGAATAAAAAGAAAAACAGGCTGAAACTGCCGAGCATGATGCCGAATTCAACCCATGTCGGAAAGTACCGCCCCCAGGCATGGGGAATGAAATCATGCGCCACGCTGCTGATGATGATCACATAGCGCTCATACCACATGCCGATATTGATCAGGATGGAAATCGTAAAAAGCCAGAAGATGGAAGTCCGGAACCGTTTGAAAAAGAAGAGCAGCGGGATGATGGTGTTGCAGATCACCATGATCCAGAATGAGAGGGCGAATCCGCCGATCGCCCGGAAGCGGAAGATCTCCATCTCCACGGTGTTCTGGCTGTACCAGGCGATGAACTGTTCGGTGCCGTAGGCAAACCCCACGATAAGCCCGGTCAGGACGATGGTCTGGGCCACCCGCTCCAGGACCTTCCCGGTAATTATCCGCTCATAATGAAAAATTTTGCGCAAGGGGATCATCAGGGTCAGCACCATGGCAAGCCCGGAATGAATGGCGCCGGCCACAAAATACGGGGCGAAAATCGTGGTGTGCCACCCCGGAATCACGCCCAGGGCGAAATCCCAGGAGACCACGCTGTGAACCGATATCACCAGGGGCGTGGCAAGCGCGGCGAACAAAAGGTAAGCCCTTGAATAATGCCGCCATTGCTCATACTTTCCCGTCCACCCCAGGGACAGGACCCGAAAAACCTTTTTGCGCACCCCCGTGGCCCGGTCCCTAACAATGGCCAGGTCCGGCACCAGACCCGTGTACCAGAAAAGGACGCTCACCGTGAAATAAGTACTGATGGCCACCACGTCGAACATGAGCGGCGACTGAAAATTCGGCCACAGGGTCCGCTGATTGGGAATCGGGAACATGTAGTAGACCATCCACACCCGGCCCAGGTGGATAAACGGAAAAAGGCCGGCGGTCATCACCGCGAAAACCGTCATGGTTTCCGCCGCCCGGGCGATGGGATTGCGCCACCCGGCCCTTAAAAGATAGAGGATGGCGGAGATCAGGGTGCCGGAATGGGCGATCCCCACCCAGAAGACAAAGTTGATAAGGTAAGTCCCCCAGTTCACGGGGTTGTTCTGCCCGGCCACCCCGATGCCGAATAAAATCTGGTATACCCAGCAGGCAAATCCCACGACAATGCCGGCGAACAGAAGCGCGACAAGCGACCAGTAAGTCCTTGTCGGCGGCTCAAGGGTCTTTAAAACCGTATTGTCTATTTCATTAAATGTGAGATTCTCCATTATGTCATTACCACCTTCTTCAGATAAATCACCGCCGGCTTGGTGTTCAAATACCCCATCACCTGGTAGGCCCGGCGGTCGCGGACCAGCTTTGAAACCCGGCTGGTTTCATCCATGAGGCTGCCGAATGTCAGGGCGTCCGTGGGGCATGTCTGGACGCAGGCCGGGGTCACTTCGCCGTCTTTGATCATTCGTTCCTCATTTTTTGCCACATTATGGGCATCCTTTATCCGCTGGATGCAGAAGGAGCATTTCTCCATCACGCCCTTGCTGCGGACCGTCACATCGGGATTCAACTGCTGGTTCAAGGGCTCCGGCCACTGCCAGCTCAGCCAGTTGAAGCGCCTGACTTTGTAGGGGCAGTTCTGGGCGCAGAAACGCGTGCCGATGCATCGGTTGTAGATCTGGTTGTTTAAGCCTTCCTTGTTGTGATGCGGCGCATAAACCGGGCAGACCGATTCGCACGGCGCGTTGTCGCAGTGCTGGCACATCATGGGTAGAAAAATCAGTTTATCCGGCGCCCCGATTTGTTCATAGCGCTCGATATGCATCCATGACATCTCCCGGCCGTTAATCACCTGCTCTTCGCCCACCACCCCGAGGTTGTTTTCCGCATAGCAGGCTGCCGCACAGGCATTGCAGCCGATGCAGCGGTCGAGATCCACCACCATGGCCCAGCGGTAATCCTCGTGGTCATGGGGCGGATAAAAATCGCGCTTGGGGTCATAGCCTTCGGGCAGCGGCAGCGTCAGGGGAAAATCATGCATGGTGAGCCCATGCTTCTCCGGCGGCGGGGCGCTCCTTAATTCAGAAAGCGCGGCGGTGAGCGCGATCTTTCGCTCATGCTGATCCATGCTGCCGTCTGTGTGGGCCAGCGGCTGTTTTTCATCTATCTTCCGGACGGAAACCGGGGCTACGCGGGCCAGCAACGCACCGGATGCCGGATCATATTCCCCGGCAAGCAGACGGGCGGGATTGGCGCCCTGATTTTCGGCATACCGGCCGTATGCCGTGTGCCCCTGCCCCGTATGCATGGCAAAAACGCCCGGCATGACGCTCTCGGTTTCATAAACCATGGCTTCGATCTTTTTATCCCCGGCAGATACCTCCGCCCGGCTCGCGTGGGACAGCCCCCTCTGTGCGGCGGTTTGCGGGTTAACCATCAGGGGGGTCTGCCAGGCGACTTTGGTCACGGGGTCGGGTATTTCGCATAGCCAGGACAAATTGGCGCCCCGGCCGTCAAAAAACCGGATGGACGGAAATGCAAGCAAGGCCGGGCCGGATTTCCCCGGCTCGATCAAATCCTTGAAATAATTTTTAACGCGGGATCTGACAAGAATGCCGGACCTTTTCGCCCCTTCCCCCCGGTCTTTAAATATCCCCCCGCGGCGGACGGCCCGGAGCCACTGGTTTTGATCCCCGATCACCCCTTTGTCTTCCAGTAGCGAAAATATATAGGGTTTCATGGACGCATGCCGGTCATCCGCTTTTCCCAGAGCATTCAAAAACATGTCCCCGATACCCGGAGCGCCGTGTAGGGGCGGCATGGCCGGCTGCAGAAGGGAAAACGTTGTTTTTGCGCTGCTGTACTCGCCCCACGTTTCCAGTGCAAGGGCGGTGGGTATCACCAGGTCGGCATATTCGGCTGTTTCATCCATAAAATTTGAGAAACAGATAAGAAACGGCTGTTCACGGTTTAGCACCTTTTCGATACCGCTTGCACCGGGCATTGCATAGACAGGATTGACATTGTTTAAAAGCAGGACCCCTGGGCCTCCCTCCCGGAGTTCGTCAAAAAAGGCGGCGGTTTTTGAATTGCCCGCGGCCAGTTCCACCCGGTGCCGGTTTTCAAAATCTAACAACTTGAGGTCCGGGTCAAGCAGGGAATTCAATAGATTGACGGCAATATTGGCCTGAAGGTCGGTGTCGGAATGGCTCAGTCCGCCGGTGCCAAGTACCAGGGGCTTTTCAGCCCGCATCAGGCCGCGGATCAAAGCTTCATATTTATCCATCGGAATGCCGGTAAGATCCCTTACGCGTTGACGGGTATACGGCCCCGCGATTCCCAGCATGGCATCTTTAACACTCGGATAAAGGCCATCGCCGAAATCCGCCTCGATAAGGGCATTAATAAGGCCCAGACAGACGGCTGCTTCACCCCCGGGCGGGCACTGGATCCATTCATCCGCATTGGCCCCGGTCAGGGTCCGGCAGGCGCCCACGTGATAAAAGCTCCCTTTGCCGAAGTTTTTATAGGCATGCATGGCCTTGAACTGCCGGGCATATTCCACGGGAGAGAGCCAGGTTTCCAAAAAATCCGCCCCAAAGCCCAAAAGAAAGTCGGATTGGTCGATCCGGTAGCGGCAAAGGCCATTGACGCCGAACACAATTTCATTGGCTTTTTTTAAGTTTTCGTAGGCAAACGGTTCATAGACCAATGGCGGGGGTGCCTGCCAGGCATCGAGGCATTCGGCAAAAAGCGCCAGAAGGCTTTCCCCTTCCAGCCGGGTCATCATTCGGATGCGGCCGGCCCCGCCGGCGGCGGCCCCCATCTTTTCCCTGAAAAGCAGCCCGGCTTCCTGATAGCTGACGGGCTGCCACTTGCCGGATTTTTTCAAAAGCGGCTGCTTCAGCCGGTCCGGGTTGTAAATCCCCTGCAGCGCCGATTGGCCCCGGATGCAGAGTTTGCCTGCATTAACCGGATGAAGGGGATTGCCCTCCAGTTTAATCACGCGCCCTTCCCTGTTTTTGGCGAGCACCCCGCAGCCGGCCGGACATTCCCGGCAGGTTGAGGCATACCAGTGGGCCGTTCCGGTCACCATGTCCGCGGGGGTCTTGACCAGGGAATAGAGCTTTTTTTCGCTTTCCAGGGTGCAGCCGGCAGTAAAAGCCAGACTGCCCATGCCGGCGATTTTAAGAAAGGTGCGACGGTTCATTAATCGTCTTTCTTCCTTTTAAACTGCGCCGTCTCGGTTGAATCGGCCATGGCGCCGGTGGTTGATTTGCCGCTGGTGATGGTGTTCAGCACCCGGTCGAAATAGCCGGTGCCCACAAATGCCTGGTGCGTAATCGCCCGGTAGCCGCCTTTTTCCTCATCCGCAAACTCCTTCTGCTGAAACCGGGAATAGGCCAGCATCCCCTCATCCTTGTAGCTCTTGGCAAGATCGAACATGCCCAGGTTCAGGGTATGGAATCCGGCTAACGTCACAAACTGGAATTTATAGCCCATGGCCCCAAGCTCCCGCTGGAACTTGGCGATGGCGGCGTCATCCATGTGCGCCTGCCAGTTAAATGAGGGCGAGCAGTTGTAGCTGAGCAGCTTATCCGGATATTTAGACCGAATGCCTTCGGCGAACTTTTTCGCCTGCTCAAGATCCGGCTCCGAGGTTTCGCACCAGACCATGTCCGCATACGGGGCATAGGCAAGGCCCCGGGCGATGGCGGACTCCACGCCGGGCTGCACCCAGTGGTAGCCCTCGTCGGATCTTTCCTTACTGATAATAAACGGCCGGTCCCGCTCATCAATATCGCTGGTGATCAGCTTTGCCGCATCTGCATCCGTGCGGGCCACCAGGATTGTCGGGACGCCGCAAATATCTGCCGCGAGCCTTGCGGAAACCAGCTTGTTAATAAACTCCCGGGTGGGGACCAGGACTTTGCCGCCCATATGCCCGCATTTTTTGGCGGATGCGAGCTGGTCCTCGAAATGAACGCCTGCGGCGCCGGCATCGATCATGGATTTCATCAACTCAAAGGCGTTTAGCGGCCCGCCGAATCCCGCCTCGGCATCGGCAACGATCGGCGCATACCAGTAGGGGCCGCTCTCCCGGCAGTCCAGCACCTGGATCTGGTCCGCCCGCTTAAAGGCATTATTGATGCGCCGGACCACGGAGGGGACACTGTTTGCCGGATACAGGCTCTGATCCGGGTACATCTCTTCGGCCAGGTTGTTGTCCGCCGCCACCTGCCAGCCGCTGACATAAATGGCCTTGAGGCCGGCTTCCACCTGCTGAACCGCCTGGTTGCCGGTTAATGCGCCCAGGGCGGGGATGAAGTCCTCACTGTGGAGCAGGCGCCAAAGCCGAAGCGCGCCGGCCTTTGCATAGGAGTATTCCACGTGCAGGGTGCCCCGGAGGTTTAGGACATCGCTTGCGGTATAGGGCCGCTCGATGCCCGTCCATCGGGGATCGGTTTTCCAGGACTGCGCCAGCGCCTCAATTTCATCGTTGTTGATGAAATGGCATGAGAGTTTGTCTTCAAGCTCAACGGCTTCTTCATCTATGGTCTTTGTCATATGCGTATCCCCCTTTGTCAATGTTTCTATCCGGAATCGGCAGCCTTAAGAATGATCGCTCTTTTCGTACTCGTGCTCCTACTCGTAATCGCACTCGGATTTAAATTTCGAGTACGAGAACGATAACCGTCCCGCTTTCGCGGGACTGAGTACGATCCATTTTGTTTATTAGTCGATATATTCATAGGCCCGCAACGTCAAAAACTCCTCCAGCTGCGGATTTTCTATAATCTCGGTCAGAAGTCCGGCGGCCTTTTCATAATGGCCGCTGTCATAGGCGGCCGCGCCGATCCGCTGCTTAATGTTTGCCAGCTCCTCGTTTTTGATCTGCTGGAAAAGGTCCATGGTCACTTCCGGGCCTTCGGCCAGCTTCGCCTCTGGATGATGCACCCATTGCCAGACCTGCGTTCGGGCGATTTCCGCAGTGGCCGCATCTTCCATCAAAAAATTTATGGGCACGCAGCCGGTGCCGGAAAGCCACGACGCCAGGTACTGAACCCCCACGCTGACGTTGTTGCGAAGCCCCTGCTCTGTGATGGTACCGTCCGGCAGCTTCAGCAGGTCATCTTCGGTCACCCGGATATCCTCTCGCAATTTGTCAATTTGGTTGGCGTTGGGCATATTCTTATTGAATTCCTCCATGGCCAGGCTCACCAGGCCCGGATGGGCCACCCAGGTGCCGTCATGGCCGTCATTGGCCTCGCGGATCTTATCCTCCCGGACCTTTTGAATCGCCGCCTCATTGGCTTCCGGATCGTCTTTTCTGGGGATCTGCGCGGCCATGCCGCCGATGGCATGAACCCCCCGGCGATGGCAGGTATGAATGGCCAGCAGGGAATAGGAATGCATGCAGTGCCGGGTCATGGTGATCTGGGACCGATCCGGGAACAGGTATTCGGGGATATTTTTAAACCGCTTGATAAAGCTGAAGATATAATCCCATCGGCCGCAGTTTAAGCCGGCCATGTGGTCTTTAAGTTCGTAGATGATCTCGTTCATCTGAAATGACGCCAGGATGGTTTCAATCAGGACCGTGGCCTTGATGGAGCCCTGTGGGATCCCCAGCATCTCCTGGGCGCGTACAAAAATATCGTTCCAGAGCCGGGCTTCTAAATAGCTTTCAAATTTCGGGAGGTAGAAATACGGGCCGCTGCCCTTGTCCAGCAGGGTTTTCGCGTTGTGAAAGAAGAACAGGCCAAAGTCAAAAATGCCGCCGGCCACGGGTTTGCCGTCAACCAGCATATGTTTTTCGTTTAAATGCCAGCCCCGTGGCCGCACGATCAGCGTGGCCGGATTCTCCATCAACTGGTAGTGCTTGCCCTCGGGCGAGGTAAAATCGATGTTGCGGTTGACCGCATCCCGGAGATTGATCTGACCGTTGATGCAGTTTTCCCAGGTCGGGGTATTGGCATCTTCAAAGTCGGCCATGAAGGTTTTGGATCCGGAGTTTAAGGCATTAATCACCATTTTCCGGTCTACCGGGCCGGTGATTTCCACCCGCCGGTCCTGGAGATCGGCCGGCACCGGGGCGCACTGCCAGTCGCTTTCCCGAACCTCCCGGGTCTCCTTCGGAAACCCCGGAAATTTGCGATTGTCAATTTCCGCCTGGACTTTTTTTCTGCCTTCCAGGATCGTGTGCCGGCGGTCGTCAAATTCCCTGGCGAGCGCTGCCACAAAATCGAGCGCCGCCGGCGTTAAAATTTCCTTGAATGCCCCTGCTACCGGGGCTTTGATGTCTATGCCGCTTGTTTGAGTGGATTCAGCCATGCTTGCCTCCAAATATTATTTGTTTTTCAATGAGACGATTCCCCTTTGCTTGACAGGGCTAATTTGTTCTAACCGCAAAATCCATACCCCCGGTCCTGTTAAAGCTAAGGTTGGGATTCGTTTTCCTCGGGATCGAAATCGCTATCGGGATCGAAATCGATGCTGTAGACTTCCTGATCCTCTCGAACTTGGTATCCTCTTCCGCCGAGACGGCTGAGCATCGCGGCCATACGGTCGAGTTCAT
>DATGCF010000164.1:0-4763 GCA_035312245.1 Desulfosalsimonadaceae bacterium | reverse complement strand
GCCATTTTGCTTATCATTTTCGGTTTCGGCTTAGTGGCGTCGACAGCTGCGCTGCTCGGCAATATGTTTTTGGATGGCAATACGCTCGAACTCTATCGGAGGCGAAAAGTGCGTAAAAAGCTGAAAAATTTTACGGATCATTATGTGGTTTGCGGGCATGGCCAGGTAGGCCAGATCGTTACGGCTGAATTACTGCAAAGTAGTTTGCCGCTGGTGGTTATTGATAATGATGAAAGCGCCATCCTCCAGTGCAAGGAACTAGGCGTTGCGCATCTCAGACGGGATGCCATGGAAGAGGATAGCCTTAAAGAAGCCGGGGTGGAAAGGGCCAAGGGGCTTATTTCTGTCGTAAACCGCGATGCGGATAATGTTTTTATCGTTTTGACGGCCCGGTCATTGAATCCGGATATGTCGATCTTCGCGCGCGCCAGCAGCAAGGGCGTTGAAAAAAAGCTTTTCCGGGCCGGGGCCAACTATGTGGTTTCGCCCTATGCCAGCGCGGCGCTGCGCATCACCCAGAATATCCTCCGCCCGACCATCACCGATTTTTTGGATTCAACGATTTCCGGAAAAGAGATCGAGCTGGCCATCGAAGAGCTGGAAATCCCTGAAACGGCCACATTTGTCGGCAAGTCAATGATGGACGCCAACATCCGAAACGAATTTGACTTAATCATTGTGGCGATAAAACGGGCAGACGGCACCCGGATCTACAACCCCTCTTCGTTGGAATTGATTCATGCGGGGGACACCCTCATTTTTGTCGGCCCGCAAACCAATATCGATCAATTCATTGAAAAAATTCATGGGAAGGGTTGGAATTCAAAGAACAAGACGATTGTGCCGCAATGCGAAAATTGACCGCGCGGCTTCGTTGACCAAAAAGAACGAAACGGTTTAAATGGCTTACCAATCCTCTGTCAGCACCGGATGGCCCAGCCTGGACGAAATTATCGACCAACTGAGAAGAGGCGATAACGTTGTCTGGCAGGTTGATGAAATAGACGATTATCAACGCCTGGTTATGCCCTTTGTCAAAAGCGCTGCGGAAAGGGGCGATCGGGTTATATACATGCGGTTTGCCCGCCATGCGCCGCTTTTTGAAGAAGGGAAAAATATAGCGGTATATCATCTGCCGCTTGAAAGCGGATTTGAAACGTTTTCCGCAGACGTCCACAGTATTATAACCCGCGAAGGGCGGGATGTCTGCTATGTTTTCGATTCCCTGTCCGAGCTGCTGCATGTGTGGGCAACGGATTTAATGATCGGCGACTTCTTTTTCGTCACCTGCCCCTATCTGTTTGAACTAAATACCATCGCCTATTTTGCCATCCGCCGCCACAGGCATTCCTTTAAGGCGATTGCCCGCATCCGGGAGATTACCCAGGTACTTATCGATGTCTATACGTATCAGGGGCAGATGTGTATTCATCCCATTAAGGCCAAGCATCGCTATTCTCCGACCATGTTTTTTCCCCACATCATTGAGGAAGAAAGCTTGGTACCGGTCATCAACAGTGCCGATGCCACCCGGATGCTCTCGGATCTGACAAGAAATGAGGCGGCTTCAGCGCAGCGGCATTTGGATTATTGGGACCGTCTGTTTATTGAGGCCACGGATTTGCTGGAGGCCGGGGCGCGGGCGGAAGAGAAAGCGGACATGGTGGAGCAGCTGAGCCGCCTCATGCTATCCCGCAACAAACGGATGCTATCCCTGATCAGGCGTTTTTTGTGCCTTCAAGATCTCGTCTGGTTCAAGGAGCGGCTTATCGGCACAGGGTTTGTCGGGGGTAAATCGTTGGGCATGCTGCTTTCACGCAAAATTTTGAGTCAGGATGATGCCTTTGACTGGCAGGAAATCCTTGAACCGCATGATTCCTTTTATATCGGCTCGGATGTGTTTTATTCCTATATTGTCCAAAACGGCTGGTGGAAGCTGTTTATGGCGCATAAAACCAGCGAGGGGTATTTTGCAAAGGCGGCAGAGCTTAAAAACAAGATGCTCGGCGGGGTTTTCGCCGAAGAAATAACCGAGAAATTTCAGCGGATGCTTGAGTATTTCGGCCAGTCGCCGATTATCGTGCGCTCCAGCAGTCTGCTGGAAGATGACTACGGCAATGCGTTTGCCGGCAAGTATGACAGTTTTTTCTGCGTCAATCAGGGCTCGCCCGAGAAACGATACGAAGATTTTATTGCCGCGGTGCGGCATGTGTATGCCAGTACCATGAGCCGGGATGCGCTGGCCTATAGGCGGCAAAGAGGCCTTGAGGAAAGCGATGAGCAAATGGCGCTGCTTGTCCAACGGGTGTCCGGGGCCTATCACAAGCATTACTTCTTTCCTGAACTCGCCGGCGTCGGGCTTTCCCACAATCCATTCATCTGGCAAAAGGGGATGGATGCAAAGGCAGGAATGGTCCGCCTCGTATTGGGCCTGGGCACGCGGGCGGTCAACCGGGTTGAAAACGATTATCCGCGGATCATTGCCCTGGACAACCCCTTGGTCAAACCCCTGGCCGGAATTATGGATATGCGGAAATATTCCCAGCACCTGGTGGATTTGATCAACCTTGAGGAAAACCGCCTGGAGACTCTCAGTCTTAGGGAGTTGATCAAAAACCAGCTGATTGCCCGCATGGATCTGGTGGGTATTCGGGATACGGAAGCCGCCGAGCAGATGCGGCGGATGGGCCGGCCTGCCGGGGAATACTGGATATTAACGTTTGATCCGTTTCTTGAAAAAACGCCTTTCAGCCGTTTAATGGGGGGTATCCTCAAAACGCTTGAGGCGGCCTATGGAAATCCCGTGGATATCGAATTTACAGTGAATTTCAACAGGTCAGGCGAGCTTCGCATCAATCTTTTGCAGTGCCGACCGTTTCAAACCGTCGGGGATGCCGATAAAACCGCGAGGCCCGGGAAAATTGGCGATGAACAGACGATCCTCCGGATTGAAGGCAATTTTATGGGGGGCAATCTCGTGCAGCCCATTTCAAAAATCATATTTGTCTCCCCGCAGGCATACGCCGAGCTTTTGCCGCCGGAGAAATTCGCCGTGGCCAGGCTGGTGGGAAAGCTGAATCAATCCCTGACAGCAAGAGATAAAACCCCCGCGCTGCTGATGGGCCCCGGCCGGTGGGGCACCCAAAGCCCGGAAATGGGGGTTCCGGTTAAATTTTCAGAAATCAACAATATTGCCGTAATTGCCGAAATCAGCCATCAGACGGGCAACATGATACCGGACTTGTCTTTTGGGACGCATTTTTTCCATGATCTTATTGAGAACGGCATCTTTTATATGGCGATTTATCCGGAAAGTTCCGGGGTGGTCTTTAAGACGGAGTGGTTTCAATCGCTTCCCAACCAACTCGAAAGCATCGTCCCTGCTGCCCGCCACTTGGGTCACGTCGTCACAATCGCTGATACGACCGAATATGGCTTTGAGCTCGCTTCGGATATTTCGAATCAGCAGGTGGTTTGTTACCTTACGAATTGATTATGGTTTCATAAAAGCGCTTATTTGCGTTGCACTTGTATTTTTTCATGCTCGTGCTCGACGGATACTTTTTTCGATGACGAGTACGAGTACCGTCCCGCTTGCGCGGGACTGAGTACGATTAAATACCTCGGTTGTGAGCGGGGGTAAACCCCGTAAGCGTTCAAATAAGGGGATCACAACGGTCTGGCCAATACAGTTTAGGAGCGGGGTTTATCCCCGCCCACAAAAAGCTTTTCGGAATGACAAACGGCGGCTCTTTTAGAGTAAGAGTAAGATTAAGAGTAAGATTAAGACGGGAAAAGCCCTAAACCCTAAACCTTATACCCTTTTTTAATCAAACAACGCCATAGGCCAGCATGGTATTGGCGACCTTGATAAACCCGGCGATGTTGGCGCCCATTACATAATCGCCTTTCCGGCCGTAGGCCTCGGCCGCATCCAGGCAGGACTGGTGAATGCTTTTCATGATCAGGAGCAGCCGGCTGTCTACTTCTTCCCGTGTCCAGGATAGCTTCTGACTGTTCTGGCTCATCTCCAGGCCGGATGTGGCTACGCCCCCGGCATTTGCGGCTTTGCCGGGTCCGTAGAGCAGGTTGTTGTCCTGGAAAATTCTAACAGCTTCCGGTGAAGACGGCATGTTGGCGCCTTCGGCCACACAGATGCAGCCGTTTTTAACCAACGCCTCCGCATTCTCGGCATCTATTTCATTCTGGGTGGCACAGGGCAGGGCGATATCGACTTTTATTCCCTGCTCACGGATCACGTCCCATACGTTTTTACCTTCAAAACAAACGGTCTGGTATTTATCCGCATATTCATTGACTCGGCCGCGGTGGATATTTTTGAGTTCCATGAGGTAACAGCATTTGTCATCGTTGATCCCCTGTTCGTCGATGACCGTAGCCGATGAGTCGCAGGCGGAAATGGCCCGTCCACCCATCTGGTTGACCTTTTCGATGGCAAACTGGGCAACATTGCCCGCGCCGCTCACGGCCACGGTTTTACCCTTTAAATCCAACCCCCGGGTGGCCAGCATCTCAGCTGCAAAATAGACGGTGCCGTATCCGGTCGCCTCAGGCCGGATCAGGCTTCCGCCATATTCCAGGCCTTTTCCGGTTAACACGCCGGTATGTTCATTTCTGATTTTTTTATAATAGCCGAACATATAGCCGACTTCGCGCGCGCCAACGCCGATGTCGCCGGCCGGTACATCTGTTTCCGGTCCGATATGGCGGTACAGCTCCCGCATGAATGCCTGACAGAACCG
>DATGCF010000163.1:0-28990 GCA_035312245.1 Desulfosalsimonadaceae bacterium | reverse complement strand
AAATAAAAAAGGGTTCTGACCGAAGCATGAGCTTCCGCCAGAACCCTTTGCCATCAAGTTCTGCCATCGGTTTTTCAGTTCGTCTTCTGGCTTCCGGCCATTCCTCGGATCAAGCCTTCCCGACTCCGTTTTAACGTCAGTGGCCTCCCTTTGAGGGATAAGGATCCGGGATTCCGGTTACAGCGATGGGAGCGCAACGGATTTTCACCGTTTTCCGTTAACTGAAAACCCCATGTGAATTTTTGTGTTTACTTACAAAAAAATTTTGCGGCGGTCAAGCCAATTGGGAAAGGATTTTAAGCGATGCCTCGAGATGGGCAAACGAGAAGACTTCCAGACAGAGGGTGCCGGTAAAATGGGTTAGCATATCAGCTACCGCATGGCGCGTATCAGCCGGCATTTGGTCAAGTCCCAGGTGCTCATGCGCCTTCAGAAAGCCGTATAAATGGATGATCGGAATTTTATGGGCGAAGTTTTCATAAAAACGGGCCCAATTCATGCCGTGAACCGCCATGTGGGCGATATCCAGACAAACGGAAAGGTCAAATGCGGCCAGGAGATCCGTGATCCATTCAAGCGGGTAGGACAGGGTCTCAACGGATATGAGCGAGCCGCTGATATGGGCAGGGCAGAGTTGACGAAGGCTTTTTTCGGTGCGTTCCTGCCAGCGATTAAAATTTTCCGTTCCTTCTTCCCCATAGGGGAGATGGAGCGTCCAGGTGGTGGGGGATAGGGGGCTTGCCAGATCAATACAGTATTTGACCGTATCTACCGCCTGCTGCCGCTTTTGGGGATCGCGGGCGGTTAGCGAAATATCTAAGGGCAGATGCACATTATAGGTCGTGCCGAATGATTCAGACAGTCGGACGAGTTCCCGGATCTCCTTGGGCTCGGGCAGGCTTCCCGGATAGGTGCTTTCAAAAAACAGCAGTTCGATCTCGTCAATAAAGGGGGCGAGCATCCGGACATTGGGCGCGATATAATCCGGATAGATAAATGAGGTGGTGGCCAGCCGAAAGGGGTAGGCATTCTTAAAAGATTCGGAAAGGCTCGGCCAGGGTTTTTTCAAGCTACCGGATCCGGTCAAGTCGCGTGATCCCTTCTTCCCGGGCCGCCTCGCGCACTGCCTGGAATTCTTCTGAGGTTATCCGCCGCCCCAGGCCCTTCACTTTATGGGCGTTGCCGCAGGGCCGGTACTGGGGCATGATGTTAACATAGGTGTTGGGCGAGATCGAATCATGGAGGAACCGCATGATATGCCGGGTGCCGGCCAGTTCCTCCGGCAGCACCAGGTGTCTGACCAAAAGCCCGGATCGGGCGATGCCGTGTTCATCGATTTTAAGGTCTCCCACCTGCCGGTGCATCTCCGCTATGGCGGCTTTGGCCGTATGCGGATAATCCGGCGCATCACAGGCGGCCTTGGCAATGCCTGAATCCCAGAATTTAAAATCCGGCATGTAAATATCCACCACCCCTTCCAGCAGCCGCAACGTCTCCACCCGGTCATAGCCGCCGGAATTATAGACAATGGGCAGGGTCAGGCCCGCACTGACCGCTTTTTCAAGAGCGGATAAAATCTGGGGGACCACATGCGAAGGGGTGACCAGGTTAAGATTGTGGCAGCCCTCATCCTGAATGGCGATCATGATGGCGGCCAGTTCCTCGTCGTTTACCGAATGGCCCCATCCTTTGTGGCTGATGTCAAAATTCTGGCAGAAGCAGCACATCAGATTGCAGTGGGTGAAAAATATCGTGCCGGAGCCGTTTCGGCCGACCAGGGGGGCTTCCTCGCCGAAATGGGCGTTAAAGGAGGAGATAAGCGCTTCTTTCGGAGTTTTGCAGATGCCGGTTTCGCCCGCGAGGCGGTCAACGCCGCACAGGCGCGGGCAGAGTTCGCAGTTTGCCAGGATTTTCCAGCTATCCCGGATTTTTTGGGAAAGCGCGCCGGATGCTGCGGTCCGAATATAGGCGGGCTCGGTTGATACCATATTACTCGGGTGACTTGGGCGGGCGCCCGGTTTCCTGGATAAACTCCTGGATCAGGTCGGCGGCCTGGCCGAAATCCACCGCCGGCTGTTTTTCCAATACCAGGTCCTCATTGGCATGCCGGAGCTTTTCCAAAAGGCTTAAAACGATGAGCATCAAGAGTTTGTTACCGGCATGCGGATGGGTTTTGAAAAAGTAGATCAGATCCTGCCGGCTGATCTGGATCACCGTGGTCTCTTTGGTGCAGACAATGTTCGCGGTGCGCTTGGAGGCCAGAAAGATGGCGGCTTCCCCAAATATCTCGCCCTCCCCGATACTGCAGATCACCACCTTTTGATCGTTTTTATCCCTTACAGAAACCTCCACTTCGCCTTTGATGACCGCATAAATATGGTTGCCGACATCGCCCTGATTGATGATGATTTCTTCTTCATCATAGTGAAGAATGGTGGAAATGATCAGGAGTTTTCTCAGTTCGATCTCATGCAGCCAGTGAAAGATCTTGATGCTTTTAAGGTCGGGCAAAAATCTGTCGATTTGCGTCTCTTCCTTCATGATTGCACCTGCCTGGGGGTTTGGGGTTAGGGCAAGATCGTGCTTTTTCAACCTAAAAGATCATATCGGCAGATCAATAGACAGTCAATAGAAAGCTGTTTGTTACAGGCAGTTAGGCGGGGATAAACATGTCCCGGCCTGCGGTTCCGTCCGGCAGGCTCTTGGCTTCTTCAAAATTGTCCGCATCCCGGGAGATCGCCTGCAGTAAGGATGGGCCGAACCATTTTTGCCGTTGCGTTTTTCCGGATGCCTTGATATAGGGCTACTTGCGATCTAACTAACCATTTTTATTAAGATTATTCTTTTTGTCGGCAGACTACCCCATGGCATATGGCCGTTACTGTGATCAGTCACATAATGTCCGTTTCGTCTCCATCCGGTTCATGGTAACCGATGGGGTATCCCTGGAAACGGTGTATTAAGGATTAGGGGATGGCGATAAAGCTGGTTTCATGGAATGTGAACGGCCTGCGCGCGGTTTTGAAAAAAAACTTCTGGGAGGTGTTTAAGTCGCTGGATGCGGATGTTTTCTGCATCCAGGAGACTAAACTTCAGGCCCACCAACTCGATGCATCCGTTACAGAGGTCCCCGGCTATGCGGCCTATTGGTCACACTGCGGGGTCAAAAAGGGCTATTCCGGCGTAGGCGCCTGGACGAGGCTTGAGCCCAAATCCGTTTCCTACGGCATCGGTGTGCCGGCCTATGACGCGGAGGGGCGGATACTTGAGTTTGATTTTGGCGCATTTGTGCTATTTAATATATATTTCCCCAACGGCCAGATGAGCGAGGAGCGCCTCCGGTATAAACTCGATTTTTACCGGGACTTTTTCGACTACGCCAACCGCCTGAAATCCCAAGGCAGAAGCCTCATCATCACCGGGGATTACAACACGGCCCACAATGAGATTGATCTCAAGAATCCCCGGGCCAACGCCAATAATTCCGGTTTTTTGGGGGTTGAGCGGGACTGGCTGGACGCCATCGCAGAAGCCGGCTATGTGGACACCTTCCGGTATCTGTATCCGGATATGGTGAAGTATTCCTGGTGGAGCTACCGATTCAAGGCTCGGGAGCGTAACGCCGGGTGGCGTATCGACTATTTTTGGGTCACCTCGGATCTGGTTGAAAACAATCAAATTCAAGAGGCATTTATTGCCGATGACATTTACGGCTCAGACCACTGCCCGGTGGGGCTGATTTTGGAGGCAAACAATGTATGATATCGCAGCAGTATATGGCAGCCCCCGGCGGCAGGGCAACACAGCCGCACTCCTGAAACGCGCGGTCGAAGGGGCCAGGAAGGCCGGGGCATCGGTCGATGAAATTGTTTTAAGGGATTATAAGATTTCGCCCTGCCTTGAAATTTACGGATGCAAAAAGGACGGGGGCTGTGTTATTAAGGACGATTTTCAGGGCGTTCGGGATCGGGTTCTGGCCTGCCGCGGGCTGATGGTCGCCACGCCGATATTCTTCTACACGGTCAGCGCCCATATGAAGATGTTCATGGACCGCTGCCAGTCGTTGTGGGTTAAAAAATACTGGATTGACCAAACGCCCTATGCCCAGTGGACGCCGGTGCGGCAGGGGTTTTTGATTTCCGTGGGCGCGACCAAAGGCAAGAAACTTTTTGATGGCACGCTTTTGACCATGAAGTATTTTTTTGATGTACTGGATATGACGCTTTGGGATTCCCTTCTGGTTCGCGGCCTGGATCTGGCCGGTGATGTGCTTTCACATCCGGAATACATGGATGCGGCGTTTGAGAAGGGACAGGCCTTTGCCGAGACGATCCGGGAGGCGTAATGCGACTTTCCTTTGAGCCTATTGCCCTTTCGCATCAGAATGCCTACCAGGCGTATCTGACCAAATGCCCGCAGGTCTCTTCGGACTATGGGTTTGTCAATCTGTTTGGTTGGGCAGAGATCTATGGTCTGGAGATCGCCTGGACCGAGAAAATGGTCTTTCTTCGCCAGAATCGGCCGGAACCTTTAATGTGGGCACCGGTCGGGGACTGGCTTAGCGTGGACTGGCCGGCCTGCAAGGCGGATTATCCGGATGATTTCAGCTCATTTGTCCGGGTGCCGGAAACCCTCGCCAATATTTGGCAGCAGGCATTCGGGGGGCAAATAGTTGCAACGGCGGATCATGATATGTGGGACTATCTCTACGATGCCCGTGAGTTAAGGGAATTAAGGGGGAACAAGTTTCACAAGAAGAAAAATCTGGTGAACCAGTTTAAGAAAAAATATACCTATACTTATGCGGCGATGGCCGGCGGGCTTGCCGATCAGGCCATGGCCCTGCAGGATGACTGGTGCAGCTGGCGGGTCTGCGAGTCGCTTAGCCAGCTGGAACATGAAAACCAAGCGATTATGAGAACACTATCCAACTGGGATCGGTTGGATGGGATTCAGGGGGCGGGCATCTTTGTGGATGATTTGATTGTGGCCTACACGATTGGCGAGATGCTGGCGGCAGATACACTGGCCATTCATTTTGAAAAGGGCTGTCCGGATTACAAGGGCAGTTATCAGGCCATCAATCAGCTGTTTCTGGCCCATCAGCCGGGTACGGTAGGCTGGGTCAACCGCGAACCGGATTTGGGGGATGAGGGGCTGAGACAGGCCAAGCTTTCCTATCAGCCGGTGGATTATTTAAAAAAATACCGTATCCGGTTTTAAGGATGGCGGTGGGATAAAAAACTCGCCCGGTTGGCAACTGGGCCGGAGGGAGCAAGTTATGGGCGGCTTTTTCGGGTGTGTGTCCAAACAGGATTGCGTGACAGATGTTTTTTACGGAACGGATTACCATTCGCATCTGGGCACCAAACGCGCGGGGCTGGCGTTTCAGAACCGGCACGGGCTCACCAAGTCGATTAAAAATATCGAAAACACTTATTTTCGGACAAAGCTTGAACCGGAGCTGCCGAATCTGAGCGGTAAAAAGGGGATCGGGGTGATCAGCGACACTGATGCCCAGCCGCTGATTATCGGCTCGCATCTGGGCACCTTCGGCATCGTCATGGTCGGCAAAATCAATAACATGGACGATATCGTGCGGCAGGCGTTCAAACACGGCCTGCATTTTTCCGAAGCCTCCGAGGGGATGGTCAACCCGACAGAACTAGTGGCCATGCTGATCAACCAGCAGCGCACGTTTAAGGAGGGGATCCGGTATGCCCAGGAAACCATCCAGGGCTCCTGTTCGCTGCTGCTTCTGACTGAAGCGGGCATATATGCCGCCCGGGATCGGCTGGGGCGCACCCCGATTGTTTTGGGCAGACGGGATGGCACATTTGCCGCCACCTCAGAATCCTGTGCGCTGTTTAATCTGGGCTATGAAATCGACAAGTATCTAGGACCTGGAGAGATTGTTTTTTTTACGGCAGACGGACAGGAACAGGTCGCCCCGCCGGGGGATGAACTCCAGGTCTGCTCATTTCTGTGGGTGTATTACGGGTACCCGGCCTCCAGCTATGAAGATATCAATGTGGAGGAGGTCCGCTATCGATGCGGGTGGGCCCTGGCGGAGCGTGATGATATCCCGATTGATTTTGTCAGCGGCATCCCGGATTCAGGCATCGCCCATGCCGTCGGCTATAGTAATAAAAAGCAGATCCCCTACCGCCGGCCGTTTGTCAAATACACCCCCACCTGGCCCCGGAGCTTCATGCCTCAGGATCAGCGCATGCGGGATTTGGTGGCCAAAATGAAGCTGATCCCCATTCCGCAGGTGATCGGGGGAAAGCGGGGGATGTTCTGTGATGATTCCATCGTTCGCGGCACCCAGTTAAAAGACAATGTCCAGATTCTGTTTGATTTCGGGGCCAAAGAGGTGCACATGCGGACGGCGTGCCCGACGCTGATCTATCCCTGTGAATTTTTGAATTTTTCCGCCTCCCGATCCACCCTGGATTTAATCGGCCGCAAGGTGATATATGAGCTTGAGGGCGGTAATATGGACGCCATAGAGGCATATGCGGTTTCCGGCTCTGAAAAAAACCGGGCCATGGTGGCAAAAATCCGGGAGCAGCTGCTCTTGACCTCGCTTAAATTTCAGCTGCTGGAGGATATGGTCAAGGCTATCGGCCTGCCGAAAGAGAAGTTATGCACGCACTGCTGGGATGGTTCAAGTCATTTTTAGGTATTAGGTATTAGCGGTTAGGTATTAGTGGTGAATATCTAAATTCAGAACCAAGTCCAATACCCAACACCCAATACCTAAAACCTAATACCCAATACCGAAAACCCAATACCAAAACCCAATTTACAAAGGAGCATATATGCCCAAGCATGAAGATATCCATAAGGTCATGATCATCGGGTCCGGGCCGATTATTATCGGCCAGGCCTGTGAATTTGATTATTCCGGCACCCAGGCCTGCAAGGCCCTTAGGGCTTTGGGGTATGAAATCGTACTGGTCAATTCCAATCCGGCCACCATTATGACCGATCCCGGCATGGCGGATGTGACCTATGTGGAAGCATTAAACGTGGACACCATGAGCTGGATCATTGAAAAGGAGCGGCCGGATGCCCTGCTGCCGAACCTTGGGGGCCAGTCCGGACTAAACCTGACCTCAGAGCTCCATCGGGCCGGGGTGCTGGATAAATACAACGTCCGGACCATTGGGGTGAGCATTCACGCCATTGAGCGGGGCGAGGACCGGATTGCATTTAAGGACACCATGGACCGCATCGGCATCGAGATGCCGGAGAGTAAGGCGGTGACCTCGGTGGAGGCGGCTGAAAAAGTGGCCGAGGAGCTGGGTTATCCCGTGGTCATTCGACCGGCCTATACCATGGGCGGCACTGGCGGCGGACATGTTTATAACGTGGAAGAGCTTCGGGTGGTGGCGGCCCGCGGACTGGCCGCAAGTCTCGTCCATCAGATCCTGGTTGAGGAGTCTGTTATGGGCTGGGAGGAGCTCGAGCTTGAGGTGGTCCGGGATGCGAAAAACCAGATCGTGACCGTCTGTTTTATCGAAAATGTGGATGCCATGGGCGTCCATACCGGGGACTCCTACTGCACGGCCCCGATGCTGACCATCGATCAAAAGCTTCAGGAGCGCCTGGAAGCCTATTCATATGCCATCGTGGAAGCCATTGAGGTGATCGGGGGCACCAACATTCAGTTTGCCCATAATCCGCAGACCGGCCGGGTGGTGGTGATTGAAATCAATCCGCGCACATCCCGTTCCTCCGCGCTGGCCTCCAAGGCCACCGGATTTCCCATTGCCTATGTCTCCTCACTTCTGGCAGGCGGTCTGACGCTGGATGAAATGCCATACTGGCGGGACGGCTCCCTTGAAAAATACACACCGGCCGGGGATTACGTGGTGGTGAAATTTGCGCGGTGGGCGTTTGAAAAGTTTGAAGGGGTAGAAGACAAGCTGGGCACCCAGATGCGGGCCGTGGGCGAGGTCATGAGCATCGGCAAAAACTACAAGGAGGCCCTGCAGAAGGCCATCCGGTCGCTCGAGAACAATCGCTACGGCCTGGGCTTTGCCAGGGATTTCAACCAGAAATCCCTTGATGAGCTCATGATGCTCTTAAATACGCCGTCCAGCGAGCGCCAGTTTATCATGTATGAGGCCCTTAGGAAGGGCGCGACAGTTGAAGAGCTGCATGCAAAAACCCATATCAAGGCATGGTTTATCGAGCAGATGAAGGAACTCGTCGAACTCGAGGAGCAAATCCTGTCGCACGCGGGCCAGCTGCCGCCGGATGATCTTTTGATCCAGGCCAAAAAGGACGGGTTTGCGGATAAGTATCTCGCCCAGCTCCTCAAAGTGCCGGAAAATGAGATCCGGGAGAAGCGAAAGGATCTCGGCATGGTCGAGGCCTGGGAGCCGGTGCCGGTAAGCGGCGTGGAGAATGCCGCCTATTATTATTCTACCTATAATGCCCCGGATAGGGTCGAGGTCACAGACCGCAAAAAAATTATGGTCCTGGGTGGCGGGCCCAACCGGATCGGCCAGGGCATCGAGTTCGATTACTGCTGCGTGCATGCGGCATTCGCCATCCGGGATGCGGGCTATGAGTCCATCATGGTCAATTGCAACCCGGAAACCGTGTCAACGGATTTTGACACCTCGGATAAACTTTATTTCGAACCTCTGACAGTTGAAGACGTGTTGAGCATCTATGAGAAGGAAAAACCCGAGGGCGTCATCGTCCAGTTCGGCGGCCAGACGCCCTTAAATATCGCCCAGGAGCTTCGGGATGCCGGGGTTAAGATCCTCGGCACCACGCCTGAGACAATCGAGCAGGCCGAGGACCGGGACTGCTTCCGGCAGTTTATGCGCAAGCTGGGTATCCCCCAGCCGGAGTCCGACATGGCCTACTCCGCGGATGAGGCCCTAAAGATCGCCAGCCGGATCGGGTATCCGTTAATGGTCCGTCCCTCCTATGTGCTGGGCGGTCGCGCCATGATGATCGTGCATGACGAGGAGATGCTCCGGCGCTACATGACCATGGCCGTGGATGTCTCGCCTGAGCGGCCAATTTTGATCGATAAGTTTCTGGAAAACGCCATTGAGGCGGAAGCCGATGCCATTGCCGACGGCACGGATGCGTTCGTGCCGGCCACCATGGAGCACATCGAGCTGGCCGGCGTTCACTCCGGGGATTCGGCCTGCGTGATTCCACCGGTCAGTATTCCGGTCAAGCACATTGAGACCATCAATGAGTACACCCGGAAAATCGCCATGGAGTTAAATGTGGTGGGGCTGATGAACATCCAGTATGCCATCGCCGATGATACGGTCTATATCATCGAGGCCAATCCCCGGGCCTCCCGCACCGTGCCCCTGGTCTCAAAGGTCTGCAACGTCTCCATGGCGCGTATTGCCACCCAGATCATGCTTGGCGCCAAGCTCGATGATTTTGATTTGGAGCGAAAGATGATCCCCCATTTCGGGGTCAAGGAGGCGGTCTTTCCGTTTAATATGTTTCCGGAAGTCGATCCGCTGCTCGGCCCGGAAATGCGCTCCACCGGAGAGGTCCTCGGTATGGCGGATTCCTTTGGCCTTGCCTTTTTCAAGGCCCAGGCGGCCACCCAGGTGCCGCTGCCCCAGAAAGGGACGGTGCTGATCACCGTGGCTGATGCGGATAAACCCAAAGTGCTGGAGCCGGCGCGCCTTTTCAAGGATTTAGATTTTGCCATCCGGGCGACCAAAGGGACGCATGAGTTTCTGGCGGAGCATGGCATTGCATCCGAAGCGGTGAAAAAACTGGGCTATGGCCGCCCGGATATTGTGGACGGCATCAAAAACGGGCAGGTCCAGCTGGTCTTAAACACGCCGTCCGGCCGGGAAAGCCAGGATGATGATTCCTATATCCGGAAGGCGTCCATTAACTACAAGGTTCCCTATATTACCACTACGGCCGCGGCCATGGCTGCCGCCCGGGGCATTAAGGCCCGGCTAAGAGGGGAATCGCTGCCCAAGTCGCTTCAGGAGTATCACGCGGACATCAAATAAGCCGTTTAGGCGGATATTTCCGAGGTCTGCCGGCGGATTTCCTCATGGGCGTTGATGATGACCTCACGGACCATATCGGCGGTCTCCTCGGCTGACAGGTGGGCAAAGGATTCATAGGGGATGGGCGCCAGTACCTGGATGCGGATATCCGTGCGGCCGTGGAAATTTAAGCTGTATTTGGGCAGCGCCGCGTTGGAGCCGGCGATGACAATAGGGGATATGGGCGCCTTCATTTGTAAAGCCAGAATGAAGGCGCCCAGTTTAAACGTTTTTATATGACCGTCCGGCGAACGGGTGCCTTCGGGGAATATCAGCACCGAGCTTCCCTGCGCCAGGGCTTTTTCGCAGTCTGCCAGCATTTGGGCGACACTTTTTTTATCCCCCCGTTTGAGCTTGATATAGCTATTTAAAAACATATTCCAGCCGATCAATGGAATTTTGAAGATTTCGATTTTGGATACGAATTTGAAGTGGAAAAACAGGTTGAAAAGGATCAGGATGTCCAGCAGGGACTGATGGTTGGAGACCACCACATGGGGCGTTTTCCGGGGCAGGTGCTCCCGGCCGTCGATCCGGATCCGCCACGCCGGGATAATCCATGTGTAAAGCGCGGCCCAAAAGCAGGTAAACTGCTGCAGAATGACCTTTCGCCGATCAACCGGCCAGGTAACCAGCCAGATCAAAATGGCGATTAAAAAAAAGAGCACCGATGTCAGGCAAACAAATGTAAACCAGCCGATCGCAATCAGACGCTGTTTCATCTATCCATATCCTTCTATTCTTTAATTTCCATCAGTCGGGGGGTGCATTCGCGCCCGTTTATATCTAAAAATCCGATGGAGATGGGCAGCTTGAAGCGCCGCGGGCCCGCGCTGCCCGGATTGACGTAGAATACCCCGTCTTTTTTATTGATGGCCGGCCGGTGGGAATGGCCGTAGATTACCACGGAACAGCCGGCAGCCGCCGGATCAAGGTCCAGTTTGTGTTGATCGTGAATGATGGAGAGGTAGAGGTCGCCAACCGCGATCATATCAAACCGCGGCAGATGCCTGAGCCCCGGATGCCGGTCCATATTGCCCAACACCGCATAAACCGGGGCAATCCGGTTAAGCTTAGCCAGTATGCCGGGCTCATCGATATCGCCCGCATGGATGATTAAATCCACGCCATTTAATGCATCCAGGGCACTCTGCCGAAGCAGGCCATGGGTATCGGATATCAGGCCGACGGTTTGCTTGGTTTTTTTCATCTGCTTTAGCGGCGGCGGCGCATGCCGGCAAAAGGGTTTACATTTCTGCGATTCATCTATAAAGGTTGGGGTAATATTTCGCAATCAGCGATTCATGTTATTTTTTTCAGGCAATCGGTTTCCGGTCAATAAAAAATTTGTCTGCCGGCTCGCACATGCCCAAAACGTTTATCAATACCTTTATTCAGATTGTCCTTTCCCACCCCCGGCGCATTTTGGGGGTGATCATGGTTTTTACCCTGTTTTTTCTCTATTGTTTCTTTCAGCAGTCCCATAACAATCATATCGAGGTGTTTTTTGAATCCGGTGATGACCGGTATGCCACCTATCAAAAGTTTCAGAAGATTTTCGGAAACGAAGAGTTCTCTGTGGTCGCACTGTCGCATGAGAATCTCTTCACCAATGAGAATCTTTCGATCATCCGGGAGTTAACCGATGCCTTAAAGCGGGTAGACGGTGTGGACCGGGTGGTGAGCATCACCAATGCCGAGGAGTTCTTCGGCACCGAAGATGCGATCATGCTTCGGCGGATCGTCCCAAAGGGCAGGCTCT
Organism: Desulfosalsimonadaceae bacterium; assembly: GCA_035312245.1. Classification (GTDB taxonomy): domain Bacteria; phylum Desulfobacterota; class Desulfobacteria; order Desulfobacterales; family Desulfosalsimonadaceae; genus M55B175. The sequence goes on along the minus strand of DATGCF010000163.1, from coordinate 17,164 downwards.
CGCCGGGAGAACTGGCGGAAGCCAAAGAGCGGGCGCTTGCCAACAAGTTCGTGAGTGACCACATTCTTACGCCGGATGCTCAGATGACCGCCATTCATGTGGAACTCGAGTTTCTGAAGGAGGATGCCAAAAGAAAAACCTCCTATGCGATGCTGAATACCGCCAAGCGGATCGCGGGCCCGTCTTTTGACCTTTACTGCTCCGGCCCGTCTTTTGTGGAAGTGGAGATGAACCGGCTGTCTGAGAAGGATTTTAAAACCTTTATTCCGGTGATTCTGACCCTCATCTTTATCCTGACGATCATTCTGCTGCGCCAGTTCAGCCTGGCGCTTCTTTGCGGGGCCAATCTTCTGGTGATTCTGATCTGGTCGGTGGGTTTCTATGTGCTTTGCGGCGAGAAATTCAACATCATCACCAATACCATGGGCGCCATTTTGCTGGCCATTGCCATTGCCGACTCTATTCATATCTTATCCCATTTGAAGGAGACCATCCGCAAGAACCATTCGGATATGGTCCCGGCGCTTAAGAAAACCATCCGGCAGGTCTGGTTTCCCTGTTTGTTTACCAGCCTGACCACGGGGGCGGGGTTTCTTTCTTTTGCCAGCAGCGATATCCGGCCGGTGGCCATACTGGGGATTTTTACCGCCGTGGGCGTGGTATTGGCATTTTTTTTGTCCATTGCCACGCTGCCCCCCTTGATTATTCTTAATGCGCATCGGGTGGCCAGATCCCTTGCGCCGGTAAAAGCGGACCGGCAGATACCAAACCGCAATGATATATTCACCCGGGGATTAAAATGTGGGGGCCGGTTTGCCGTCAGGTGGCGGTGGCTGTTGTTTGTGCTGTCTGTGGGTGTGCTGATACTGGCTGTTTTCGGTATGGCCCGGCTTCGTTTTGAAACCAATACATTTAATTACCTGCCGGACAGCAATCGGATCAAATCCGATTTTAAGGTTATTGAGAAACATTTCGGCGGCACCATTCCATTTATTGTGTGGATCAAAGCCAAAGAGAAACGGGCTTTTGAGAATCCGCAAACTGTTAAGTTGATCAATACCATCCAGCATAAACTGTTGTCTGAGAACCCGGATCTTACCCATGCGTTTTCGATTGTGAATTATTTGAAAGAGTTCAATCAGGCGATCCATGCAAATGACCCGGCCTATTATAAAATTCCGGATTCGCGCCTAGATATTGCGGATGCGTATGAGTTGGGCGATCCGGCGATACTAGATCGGACCATCTCGCTGGACCACCGGCAGATTGCGGTCACCTTCCTTACCATCTGGAAGTCTAACGAGGCCGGCTATCGCCTGCATTCCCAGGCCCGGCAGTACCTTTCAGAAAAGCTGGGCAATGGGTTTACCTTTCACATCACCGGGCTTTCCTCGCTTTACCTGAGAATGGACAAAAATCTCCAGGAGGGCCAGCAGCGGAGTTTCGGCATCGCCTTTACCATTATTTTTTTCGTGATGCTGTTTGTGTGCCGGAATTTTTGGCTGGCGGTGTTCTCAATGATCCCCAATCTTTTTCCCATCATCATGACATTGGGGGTGATGGGGTGGTTCGGCATCCCGCTGGATGTGGCCACCACCATGATTGCCAGTGTGACCATCGGCATTGCCGTGGATGATACCATTCATTTTATCGCCTGGATAAGGCGGAACAGCGGATTGAAAAAGGATGCCGGCGAGGCGGTGGTACAGACATTTGCCGATGTGGGCAAACCGATTGTCACAACGACGCTTTTGCTTTTTTGCGGATTTTTTGTGCTGGTCCTGGGCAGCATCCTGCCGACCAAGATGTTTGGCATGCTGACCGCCTTTGCCATGATTTTCGCCCTGATCGGGGATATGTTCGTGCTGGTCCCGCTGATCCTGATTTTCAGGCCCAATTTGCCCCCGCTGCCGGTGCACGGGGACACTTAGAGGAAGGAGGTACAAATGGAAAAACCGGTACTTTTAGACATTGAAGAGCGTATCGCCTGGATTACCTTAAACCGCCCGGATCGGCGAAACGCCATGAACCAGGCGCTTCTGGCCCAGCTTTATGATGCGCTGGAAACGGTTTCCGGAAACGATGAGATGCGGGTGGCCATTTTAACCGGCAGGGGCAAATCCTTTTGCTCAGGGCTGGATTTGGGGATCATTACTACGGAGCATCTATTTGATCCGAGGGGGGATGGCGCGGATCTGATGGATATCCTGTCTGCGTTTGAAAAGCCGCTGATCGGCGCCATTAATGGGCATGCGATTACCGGCGGGTTTGAGCTGGCATTAAACTGCGATTTTCTGATTGCCTCGGAAAAGGCCGCTTTTGCCGATACCCACGCCAAGGTCGGCATCCATCCGGGATGGGGCATGACCCAGTTGCTTCAGCAGGCAATTGGGCAGCGCCGGGCCAAGCAGATGTCTTTTACCGGGGCCTTTATTCAGGCGGATCAGGCCTGCCGCTGGGGGCTGGTAAACGAGGTGGTGCCCCATGAGATGCTTTTGCCAAGAGCCCGGGAAATCGCCCGGCAGATAGCTGAGCTTAATCCGGATATGCTGGCCGTGATGAAAAATCTCATTGAAACCCGGAATACGGAGTCCCTGGCTTCAGCCCTGGCCCGGGAGCGGCAAGGGTTTGACCAATTCCTCAGCCAGCATTTAAAGTCCGGTCAATAGCCACGGATGACCGGGAAAAATTTTTCTTTGATCAGGGCCTCGGCCTGTTCCATGATCTGATCCAACAGCTGTTGACAGGTGGGGATGGTGCGGACCAGTCCCATGCACTGGCCGCAGGACAGCACGCCGGCCTCCATATCGCCGTTTTCGAGCATCTCTTTGCCCACCCGGCCGGCCACATAGGGGACGATATCCTCGATCTGGGTTTCGCCCGGCTGGTTTTCAATTTCAATGACTTTGTCCGTTGCGGTGTTGTGCATGACCCGTTCCGTATTCCGAAGGGTGCGCATAATCAGCCGGGTATCCCGTTCGCTGCCATTCAAAACCGCCTGTTTGACATTGTCATGGACTGGCGCTTCTTTCGTGGCGAGAAATCGCGTGCCCATATTGATCCCATCCGCTCCCAGGCCAAGCGCTGCCACCAGGCCGCGGCCGTCGGCGAATCCGCCCGAGGCGAGCAGCGGCACGCTAATGGCGTCCCGGGTAAGCGGCACCAGTATTAAAGAGGTGACATCATCCTCGCCCGGGTGGCCGGCCGCCTCGAAACCATCGATGCCGATGGCGTCACAGCCGATTTTTTGGGCTTTCTGCGCATGCCGCACGGAGGTGCACTTGTGAAGCACCTTGATGTCCGCGGATTTTATCTGCTCCATGTAGGCCTCGGGGTTTCTGCCGGCTGTTTCAATAAATTCAATGCCCTCTTCAATACAAACATTGATATAGCCGGGATAATCCGGCGGACGAAGCGTGGGCAGAAAGGTCAGGTTCACGCCGAAGGGTTTGTCAGTCATTTGTCGACATTTCCGGATTTCTGCCCTCAGATCCTCCGGATCCTGATGCGTGAGGGCGGTCATAAAGCCCATCCCCCCGGCATTGGCCACGGCAGATGTCAACTCCGCCCTGGCCACCCACATGAGCCCCCCCTGCACAATCGGCCGTTCAACCCCGAAAAATTCGGTGATGGGTGTTTTTATCATTATTTTTACCGTTTATGACAGAAAAAGAAAAGGCCCCCTTCACAGGAGGCCTGGGTAGTTTTTTAAAAAAGCCGCATCGATGATGCGTCTAATCTTCTTCCCAATAAATGCATTCCACCGGGCAGGAGTCGATCGCTTCTTCGATTTCATCCTCCGGACCGCCTTCGGGTTTGATCACATAGGCCACCTCCCGGTCCTCATCAAACCCGAACACCTCCGGGCAGATTTCCACGCAGCTCTCACAGCCCTCACATTCATCCTGATCAATAACAACCTTTTTGCCCATAACGTCCCCCTTTTCAGAAATCAGTTAATATACTATGGTGATCACCAATTCGGCGTTCAGACTAAATTTAAGCAAAAGATCAAAACATGTCAAATGAAGAAGCACAAGTGGATTAGAAAAGCAGACAGGCTGGGATCAACCTGGATGCGGGAATTTTTTTGCGCTTGACTTGACCCGCCGCATCAGATTAAGGCAAGGCATGATGGCTTCGCCCTAAATTGAGCGTTCCAAATTTTTAAAATATAAATTTTTGCATTCTTTTAAAGGAGTTGACGCATTTTTTAGATGAAAGATAGCGCCGAAGGGAGTCGCGTGTGACCAATATTATTGCCAAATTAATACCGGAAAACGAGCAGAAGGAGTTTGCAGATTTTCTTTTTGTCCTGAAAAATCTCGGTCAGCGATATTTCCTGCGAAATGATATCTGGCTGGAATGGCTCCAATGGTGCCGGGATCATGATAAGGAGAGCGAGTTTACCTATAATTCAAAGATCGCCAAATTCCTGAACAAGATCCCGGAAATCCTGTTTATGGAAAATATCGCCCTGATCCTGCATCGCTATACCCTGGCGCGGTACCGGTTCTATCGCCTCTCCGGCGCTTTCGACTATATGGAGGAAATCTCGGTCAACCGCTATCTCGACTATAAGGATGCCTATATCTTAGGCAACCGGGCGGCCGCCAACAGGCATGCGCTGGAGCTCGATTTTCTGCCGTTCTATGATTATTCCCCGGAAATCCGGGATGTCAAAAACGTGGGCAACGGCATCAGCTTTTTAAACAAGCACATGTCCAGCAGTATGTTCCAGCAGGCCGAAGAATGGGGCCGAAAGCTGTTTGAGTTTCTGCGGCTGCATCGCATCAATGGGCAGCAGCTTCTGGTCAATGCCGCAATCCTGAATGATATGGGAGACTTTCTTGATGCGCTGGAGGAATTCATTGAAGACGTGGAGCGGCTGGATCCGGAGTTGCCGTATGAGAATATAGAACCCCAGCTTAGAAGCAAGGGCTTTGAGCCGGGTTGGGGGCACAATGCCGGCCGGATTCTGGAGACCATGCGGCTGCTCCACGGCCTTTTCCATGAGCCCAGCAGCGGGGGGCTCGAAGAATTCATATCCCGGATTCCCATGATTTCCAAGGTGGCTATTCTCTCGCCCCACGGCTGGTTTGGCCAGGAAAATGTCCTGGGCAAACCGGATACCGGCGGCCAGGTCATATATATCCTCGATCAGGTCCGCGCCCTGGAGAAACATTTAACCAAAGAGTTTGAGCTGGCCGGCATTGACGTCTCTCCCCGCATTATTGTGATCACCCGCCTGATCCCGAATGCCGGGGACACCGCCTGCAATCAGCCCAGGGAAGACATTGTGGGCACCAATAATGCCTATATCCTGCGGATTCCGTTTCATGACGAAAACGGTCAGCAGCACCCGGACTGGATCTCCCGGTTTCGGATCTGGCCCTATCTGGACCGCTTCGCCGCTGACTGCGAGCGGGAGCTTTTGGCTGAATTACAGGGGCGGCCGGACCTGATCATCGGCAACTATTCGGACGGTAATCTTGTGGCCACCCTTTTGTCCGACCGCATGAATGTGATTCAGTGCACCATCGCGCACGCCCTGGAGAAGACCAAGTATCTGTTTTCCGATCTGTATTGGCAGAATATGGAGGGGGACTATCACTTTTCGTGCCAGTTTACCGCGGATCTGCTGGCCATGAATAAGTCTGATTTTATTGTTACCAGCACCTATCAGGAGATCGCCGGGACGGAATCCCGGTTCGGCCAGTATGAATCCTACCAGTTCTATACCATGCCCGGCCTGTACCAGGTGGTTAACGGCATCAACCTGTTTAACCCCAAGTTTAACGTGGTGCCCCCGGGCGTGGATGAGGCCAATTATTTCCCTTACTATCAGACGGACAAGCGGCCGGCCAGCAAAACCAGCTATTGGACGAACCGCCTGTTTACAGAGGAATCGGAAGATATCTACGGGTATCTGGAAAACCCGGATCAAATTCCCATTTTTACCATGGCGCGGCTCGACCGGATCAAGAATATCACCGGGCTGGTGGAGGCGTTTGGCCAGCATCCGGAGCTTCGCAAGCACTGCAATCTGATTGTGGCCGCCGGCACCATTCATTTGGAGGAATCCCAGGATAGTGAGGAGCGCACTGAAATTCAGCGCATGTACGATCTGATCGGCACATACGGCCTTCACGGCCATATCCGCTGGCTGCCCAGCGTGCCGAAACAGGAAACCGGGGAGGTTTATCGGATTATCGCCGACGCCCAGGGGTTTTTCGTGCAGCCGGCCTTGTTCGAGGCGTTCGGCCTGACCATCCTGGAGGCCATGCAGTGCGGCCTGCCCACGTTCGGCCCCATTTTCGGCGGTCCGTCCGAGATTATTGTGGACCGGAAAAGCGGATTTTTGATGAATACCAGTAAGCCGGAATTGATTGCGGATGCGCTGTGGGAGTTTATTCGGGACTGCCATGAAGACGAAAACTGCTGGCCCCAAATTTCAGAGAACAGCATGGCCCGGGTCAGGGAAAAGTTTACCTGGCATCTATACAGCGATAAACTGATCCGTCTCACCAAGATTTATGGCTTCTGGCGCTATACGGAGTCCGAGGTGGGCATGATCAAGATGGACCGCTACTGTGAAATTCTGTACCATTTGTTTTTAAAGGCCCGGGCCGAGGAAATCTCAAACTAGGCGGTTGGCTTGGCTGAAGCGGATTTCTTGCCGAACGGATGGGTCCATTTAATCAGGATCGGGGTGATAAAGTAGTCGGCCAAAAGCGCCGAGGCGATGCCCAGAATGATAAGGATCCCCAGGTTGACCATGATATGGAGGTTTGAAAACCCATAGATGCTAAACGCCACCACTATAATCGCGGTTGTGATAAAAAGCGCCCGCCCCACCACCTTTAATGCACCGGCGGTGGCCTGTCGGTAGTCCTTAGTGCTCTTGAACTCGCTTTTGATATAATCCAGGAAATGGATGGTATCATCCACGGATAATCCCAGGATCATCGGCGCAATGGTGATGGTCAGAAAATCAAGCGGGGTATGGGTCAGCCCCATAAATCCGCCGATGACCACCAGGGGCGTGATATTGGGGACCAGACCGATAAACCCCAGTTTGACGCTTCTGAACACAATGATCATTAAAATGGCGATCACGCTCAAGGCAATGCACAGGGAGTTGATCTGGCCCTTGGCCACATAATGGTTGAGGGCGGCATATTCAGGCATGCCGCCGGTGATAGTGATTTCTGCTTCCGGGAAAAGTTCATGGGCGGTTTTTTGGAGGAAATCGATTTCCCGGATCGTCTCCTGGGCGTTTAAGTCCTTGGTGCCCACCTGCAGCCGAATCATGGAATAGCTGTCGCTGACCCAGCGGGAGAGTTTCGGGCCATCGCCCAGCATTTCATAATCCATGAAAATCTCACCAAGGGCGATAAATCCCTCCGGTAGCTTATGGTAGGCGTCATCCCCGCCATGCTTCAGCCGGTTCATTTCTTTTAGAATGCCCAGCATTGAATAGGTTTTTTTGGTCAGCTTCAGTTTTTGGACTTTTTGGACATAGGTCTGAAAATTTTTCAGGATATTCGGGTTTTTCACCGCATTCGGCCGTTTGAAGTCCAGGATGACATTGTAGGTGTTAAAAGAGCCGAGATCCGATTCGGCAATGTCTAACATCCGGTTCACATAGGAGACATCCGGCCCATAGGTGTTTTCCGTGTCAATATTGATTTCGATTTTTGTGAGGCCGTAGGTGAAGAACAGGATTGTGCAGACAAATATCAGCATTATCAATTTGGTATGATTAAAAATCCAATGGGTGAGGTTGACGAAATATTTGTCGGTCCACAAAACCGGTGCTTTTGGCGTCTCCGCCATGGCAGCCCGGTTTTTGCCAAAGCTTAAGAGGATCGGGGCCAGGGTCATCACCAGCAGGTAGCTGCAGAATATCAGGACCGCCGATGTAGAGCCCAGCCACTGGATGGGGGTGAGCTGAATGGCCATAAAGGAGAGCAGGGCGCCGATGGTGGTGAGCGCGGAAAAGCAGATCGGCCAGCCGGCCCGTCTTATCGCCCGGTAGACCGCTTCCTTCCGGCTGCCGTTGGCGCGGAACTCCCGATTGAAGTAGTTGAACAGGTGGATGGAGTAGCCGATGGAAATGGCCAGGATCAAAACCACCGGGACGCTGAAAAGCAGGGCATTGATGCTGATATTTAGAAATCCCATCATGCCGAATACCACGACGAGCGAAATGCCGGCCATCAAAAACGGAGTTAAAACCCCCCGGATGGAGCGTAAAAATAGGCTTAAGACGATAACCGCAAGGATGACCGCGGCCGTCATCAGTCGGCTGGATTCCTGCTTGGTGAATACGAGTTCCTCATAAACCATCACCGGCCAACCCGTGGGCTGGATATTGAATTTTTGGTATTTCGGTTGGGCAAGGATTTCAAGGGCCTTTTTGCCCACGGCATTGGTGGGAGACAGGTGATGGGCATCCTTCCAGTTGTCCGGATAGGGCTTTAACTGCAGGACCAGCCAGGCTTCGGTCGCGTCCCGGGATATGAATTTATCGACCAGGAATTCCTTGGACATGGCCGCTTTTCGGATGCGGGCGATTTCATCCGGATCAACAGGCACGGGATCGGGCACCAGTTGATCGATGATCATCCGGCCGTTTTCCGAGCGCGTGTACATGACATCTGTCAGTGAAATGACCTCATCCGCGAATGGCACCTTGGCCGCCAGCTCCGTGCCAAGCGACTGCATCATCCGGAGGATTTCCGGCTTGAAGATGTCATCGGCCCGTATGAGGCAGGCGACAAAATCGCTGTTGCCGAAGTGGGTGTTAAATTTTTGTTTTTTGGCAAAAAGCGGGGAGTCTTTCGGAAAATAATTCTCAATCGAGGTGTCAAATTCGAGCCGGGGCAGCCCCGCGGCGGAAATGAGGAAAATGGCGGCAATCCCGGCAAGCCAGATAAACCGAAAGCGGATAATTTTTCTGCTGGCTCGCTCGAACCAGTTTTCAATGGGCGCTTGATGTTTTTCCGGTATATGGGCCATTCAGTCTGCCAATTCGTCCATCCGGGCTTCCGGGTTCAATCCGTAGAGCATTGCACGGGCTTTTCGCGATAAACTGGTATCACGTTGTGGCCCTAAGCACAACGCATAATTGTTGTATGATGGGGGCTTATGCCGGCTCCCCAAAAAGCGTTTGATAGGCTTTTTCAATGCGATACCGGTGAGCGGCCTCTTCCTGGGCCAGACCGACGAATAAGAGGCTGATGGTTTCATCCGCGGATAATTCACCAAGCAGCGAGTATAGCTGGTGGGATTTATCCTCGCGTTTCATGGCAAGGATAAGCGCCTGTTTTAAGTCAAGCCGGGCTTCAGGGGCTGCCTCCTGGACCCGGCCGGCGATATTCAGACTGTTGACCTCTTGGGCGATATTGCTGAAAATCCGTTCCATTCCGGCGGCATCCAGATCAAGGAGCGTTTTTTGATGCTTGGCCTCTTCTTCGGCGAATTCATCGAATAGCTGCTGCAAAAATGGATCGTCAATTTTTTTGGCCAGGGATTTATAGAAATCGTGGGCTTCTTCCTCCCGGCGGGCGGCAAAGTCGATTACTTCGGCTAGGGATTGAAATCCCTTTTCCATCATTTCCTCCTGTGGGCCGCATGTTTGGGCCGCCGGCATATCCGGCACAGCCTTCTGATAATGCCTCGGCAGGTAAATAAGTTTCTGTATTTATACTCATATGGCAGAAAGCCGCGCGGATGTCAATCGACAAACAAGGGAAACGGGCATAAAGTCTTCTATGGCATAGGCTTGCGGATACGTTTAGCAGGCTTAACAGCAGGCGAGATAATTCATGTCTGTCATACGGCTGGCCACCGATTTAATCAATTGTATTGCAATGGACAGCCACTAAACAAGGTTAAGGGATACGGTTGAATGGCCAATCCGCCGGCAAGCGGCGAATTGGCGAAAATTGTGAGCTAAACCCGTTCATACCTGCCCATTAGATGGGCTTTATCAATGACATTTTCTGTCATTTCCTTCTCAACCGTTATCTTGTCTGATTTTTCCGGCAGGTCAAGCATGGTATTCAGGGCGTAGACTTTGAAAAAATACCGGTGCTCCCGGTCCGGCGGGCAGGGGCCGAAATAGCCGGTATCCCCATTCGTGCCAAGCCCCGGAGTGCCCGGCGGCTCCTGACCTTCCGGGATTTCCCGGACATCGGGCGGAATGTTGAATACCACCCAATGGTCCCACATGCCGTCTTCCCGGATATGTTTGGGGACATCCGGATCATCCATGATTAATACCAGGCTTTTGGCTTCTGCCGGCACATCGGAAATTGCGAGCTGAGGGCTGACATTTTCTCTGTCACAGGTGTATTTGGATGGAATTTTTCCCTCATTTTCAAAGGCATTGCTTGTCAGCTTCATTCAGGGCCTCCTTTCTTTTTTAGTTATTCTATTGAAAATGCGGCCCGTGAATCAATGGGGGATAGCATGTATTTTTTGCACTGAAATTAAGTAGGTTCTTGGTAAATATATCAAATACCCGGGCCGTGCGCCCGGGACCGAGCGTAAAAGTAACTTTAAAGGCACTAAGGCTCTGAGTTTGTATAACCATTGAACCTTGAACTCGAAACATTTGGCGGATGCGCTATCGCTTATCCGCCCTTCTGATTCGTGCTCGTGCTTGTCATCGGCTTTTAATTTTTTCCGAGTACGATCACGAGCACGAGAACCGTCCCGCTTGCGCGGGATTGAGTACGATTAAGTTCCTTAGAGGCCTGAACGCTGACACCTGAACCCTTTAATTTTACACCTAATACCTAATACCCAATACCCAAAACCCGTGATGTTCCTTAGAAGGCCGGTCGCCAATGGTATTTCAGTTTTTCAATTAGATGTCTGTCCGGCGTGAATGGTGCCTCGGGCTTTCCGGGGATTCCCAAAGGTTGCGCAGGGGTGTCCGCAAGAGATTGGATTTTTCGGTTATAGGCTTCGTGCATGAGGGTTTCAAGGTTCAATACATCCTCAATATTATAGGCAAGCAGCGTTTGCAGGGCGTTGACTTTACGGGTCGCCTGATAATGCTGCCATAAGAGAACGGCAAAATAGCCGTCCACGCCATCAAGAGCGGCCCGGTCAAGGCCGAACTGCTTCTCGCACCCCTTCAAACCGCCGGTATGGCCGAGGCTTTTTAGAACATAGCGCAAGTCAATGTGGGCTTGATGGAATCGGGTGTTGAAAAAGCTTTCCATGAATGGGATGTCGAAACATTTGCCGTTGTAAGTGACGAGCAGATCATAGGCGCGGATATCATTTGGAAAGGCCGCCAGGTTATGGCCGTTAATATAATACCGGATGTCTCGCCCGTCGTAAAGGGCGATGGTGGTAATCTCATTGAATCCGGCAGAAAGGCCGGTGGTTTCGATATCCACATAGGCAACGGCCTCTTTGAATTCGGCAAACAGCCGCCAGTGTTCACCGGGCGGTAAAAGCTTTGTAAAAAACGCATGATTCCGTTCGGCCAGCGCCGTGCGGGAATCCTGGATTTGGGATGGCGCATGATGAATTTTGGCCGCCGGCATGGGGAGGCTGTCCCGGGTTTCTAAAAATTGCTCCCAGTCGAAGATGCCGGCCCGCCAGAGGGCATTCTCCGCTTTTGGGCCAATGCCGGGGACATGGGAGAAGGTATGGCTTAGCATCAGGCGTCGCTATCGGTTTAGGGTCATTGCAGTTTTCGTTCAGCCCGGAACAGGATTTCCAGGGCCTCGCTCATTTCCTGCATCATGTAGGGTTTTTTGATCGCGCCCTTGAATCCGTATGCGCGATAGTTCGACATCACCGGATCGGTGGAATAGCCGCTGGATACGATGGCATTCACATTTTCATCCATGGCGGCAAGTTCCTGGATGGTCTCTTTGCCGCCCATGCCGCCGGGTACGGTGAGGTCCATGAAAACGGCATCATAGGGCTGCCCGATATCCATGGATTTTTGGTACAGGGCTATGGCTTCGTTCCCGTCTTTTGCGGTATCCACGTCAAATCCCATTTCCGAGAGCATCAGAAGAGAGATGTCGCGGATAAAATCCTCATCGTCCATGACCAGGATGCGCCCCCGGCCTTTAAAAATCGGCGCATCCGGCTTTTCTACCGAAGTCGGGGTCTTATCGGATGCCGGCAAATAGACGTAGAAGCTCGTCCCCTTGTCCGGTTTGGCATCCACCGTGATTTTGCCATTATGCTTTTCAATAATGGATAATGCCACTGAGAGGCCTAAACCGCTTCCCTTGTGTTTAGTTGAAAAATATGGGTCAAAGACTTTGCCGAATTTTTCTGCTTCGATGCCCGGCCCGGTGTCTTTGATCGTTATCTGAATATAGCTTCCAGGGGGCAGCATTAATTCGTTGCCGTATTTAATCTCCAGATTTCTGGCAAAGATGTTGATCCGTCCGCCCTCAGACATGGCCTGATCCGCATTGATTACGATATTGCTGATCACCTGGCTGATTTGTCCGGTATCGATTTCAGCTGCCTTAAGCGAGGGGTCCAGATGGAATTCACAGATGACGTTTGAACCCCGGAGCGCAAAGCTGGCGGACTCCCGGATCAGACTTTCCAGGTTTGTCAACTCTTTTACCGGCTCACCGCCTTTGGAGAATGTCAAAAGCTGCTGCGTGAGGTCCGTGGCCCGTTGGGCCGCCTTTTCCATTTCCGAAAGCCGTTGATGCGTTTTTGATTCAGGGGCGCTTTCGAGTTTAAGGAGCGAGAGGTTACCCATGATCCCAGTTAAAAAGTTGTTGAAATCATGCGCAATGCCGCCGGCTAAGACGCCTAACGATTCCAGTTTTTCAATTTTTAACATTTCCTCCCGGGTTTTTCGGCTGGCGGTGATATCCCGGAAAACAATAACCACGCCGATGGTTCGGCCGTTCCGATCGATGATCGGGGCCCCGGAATCTGAAATCGAGAATTCCAGGCCGCTTCTTGAGATCAAAATGGTGTGGTCGGCCAGCGCGGTGATCGCATCGGTCTCAAGCACCTTTCCAACCGGATCTTTGCAGGGGGCCCGGGTGGTTTCTGCCACCACTTGGAAAACTTCGGATAGATGTCTGCCCCAGGCGGCGGACTGCCGCCAGCCGGTGAGGTTTTCCGCCACCCGGTTGATCAGGGTGACCCGCCCCGAGGTGTCCGTGGTGATGACGCCGTCGCCGATGCTGTATAGTGTGGTGTCCAGTCTTTCTTTTTCCGCGGCCAGCAGATTCTCCGCCTGCTTTCTGTCGGTGATATCCCTCGCCACCGTATGCATCAGTTTGCGCCCGTTGATATGGACAATCGTGTGGCCGCATTCCGCTTCCAGCGGTTTATCCTCGGCCCGACGGATTCTGATTTCATTCATGTAAGAGAATCCATCGGGTTTATGGTTGAAGTTATGCCGATAGGTATTTAAATCCAGGTCTTCGGAAAGGTCGGCCAGGGACATGCCGGTCAGGGCTTTATGCGAATGGCCGGTGAGGGTGGTGGCCGCAGGGTTAAAATCCAGAATCCGGGCATTGCCATCCAGAATAAAAATCGCGTCCCGGGAGCCGTTAAATACCATCCGGTAGCGCTCCTGGCTTTCCTTAAGGGCACGGTCACTGGTTTCCATCAGATATACGAAGAAAACGAAAAACCAGGCAAAGGGCCAGATTACCGCCAGGTAGTCACCGATCGGATTAATTATCGGCGTCGTTAACAGGCCTGAGCCTTCAAGGTATTTGGCGCCATACGCGGCAACACTGACGGCCAGTAACATGCCGAACGCAATACGGGTCTTTCCGGGAAGCGGCTGGCGACTGCGCACCAGAAAGCAGCTGACGGCAAGAAGGGCACCAATCAGGCCGATGAGTTCAAAAACCGCTGCCGAAGTCATGGGCGGTGGGCTCCCTTTTTGGGCGCCCTATATACGCTGCGGCACCAGGCAAACAGGAGTATGGCGCTGACGCCGCTGGCAAGATGCGGTAAGAAGTTAAAGAAGCCATCGAAGAAAAAATTTTCGATGGCTGATAAGGACCAGCTGACAAACAGCAGGGTAAAACAGGAAAAAAGTAAGCCGAAATTCGGGATGCGCCTGAGCCGCCGCCACTCAAACAGCACAAAGCCCATAACCAAACAGCCGATTACCAGGGAAATAAGTTCGCGCTCTTCCATGCGGTGCAGACCCCCGATACCATGTGATGGACAAAAAAACTGACCCGAATTTTAGTCAAAATCGGTCTGAAGTGCAAGTAATGATTTTCAATTTCACCGCCTCTACTGCGTCAAACTTGAGAATCATTCAATTTAGGCTTTATTGATCTCCTACTGCTGGATCGGTTAACAGGTCAATCCGGAGCCGGTTCTCTGTCAGTTCGTAAATATTGACCCCAAAGCCGTCAAAGGTGGTTAACAGAATCCTGTCCGCCAGGCTTCGGGCGCTACCCTCATAGTTTAAGGAAAGGACGGCCTCACTGCGGGAGCGCTCCTTCGTTTGGAGGGCCTTCACCCCCTCCATATCACGAAGGGCCTTCCGGAAACTGACCAGCTGGGGCAGAATATCGCCCTCCCCCTTTACATGGACTTCCAGCCTATCCTTCTGCTGGGTCTGCTGCTGCCAGGCGGCTGAAATTTTTTCTGAAAGTATTTTTCCCGTCCGGTACCCGGCGTTTGAAAGGGCGTGCCGGCTCCCCTCGCTGACATTAGGATCCGCGGCGGTTTCTGTCTGTTCGATTGTTTGGATGACGGCTTCATTTTCAACATCTACGGCGGTAACAGAAACCGTGCCTTTGAAAGTTTTTATATCCCCGCCCATTTTGTTGGAGGTCTCCGAGGCACGGGCCTTGCCAAAAATCACCACATCGGCCTGCGTGCGCCGGCCCAGCATGATGGCCTCCGCTTTGGTAATTTCTGCCGAAAGCTCCAGGTCGGCAAAGATTTCATCAAAGGCCAGGTCCCGTTGATCGATGACTGGAAATCCCTTTTCCCGAAAAACCTGTTTAATCGACTTGACCGCCGCATTTTGGGCAAAGGATGATCCCTGGGTCTGCCACCCGTAGTAAAAGGAAAGATCATCCGCGTGCTTTTCGGCCACCAGAAAAAGCGCTTTGGGCAGGGCTTCGGGCGCCATGGCGATGCCCAGATCCTGGAGCATATTTTGAATTTTGGCCACTGATACCGTTGTTCGGATAAGGAGGCGATAATACTCGCCGGTATTGACCTCCTTTAGTACCTGGTAGCCTTGGGTAAAGTCCAGCCGTTTTTCATAGAGCTTGGCACTGATCAGATCAAAGTCGGTTTTAAGCGTCTGTTCCGGAATCCTCTCTAGTGCCACGGATTCCACCGCAGACAGCAGGCCTTCGGCTACGGCAGCATTCCGCGCGCTGGTGACATTATCATAGATCCGGCTGGAGCCGATCACCGCGATTTCTTTTTCAGCTGTGTCAGCCAGAGCCGGCAACCCCGGAATAAGCATCACCGCCAGCGCAATCAGCGCCGCCAGGTGGCTCACAAATGGTTTCAGGCAGAACCGTTCAGCCATGGAATTTCCTTTTTAGTTTGCATATGTATAATTCTTTCGCCAATTAACTGCCGCGGCTCAGGGCGTAGTCGGCAAGCATTGAAAGCGTTTCCCGGGTCTCGCTTGGCGGAAATGCGGCCAGAATGGCTTTGGCCCTTTCCACATGGGTTCCCGCGATATCCCGAGAATAGGAGATCCCGCCATAGGAATCAATTATTTTAACCAGCTGGTTGAATTCGTCGTCGGAAAACGATTTCTTCTGCACGATTTCAACAACTTGTGCCCGGTCCTTGCCATTGGCCCGGGCCAGCACATGAATAAGCGGCAGCGTGAGTTTCCCTTCGCGCAGATCCGCCCCCACGGTTTTGCCCAGGGTATCGGTCTCGGCGATATAATCCAGCAGGTCATCGGCGATCTGAAATACGATTCCGATATGGTAGCCGTACTCTGAGAGCTGTTTTTCGGCTTCCGCGTCAGCACCGGCCAGGATCGCCCCGGTCTGGCAGGCGCCCTGGATCAGAAAACCGGTTTTTCGCTGGATAACCTCCATGTATTCGGATTCCGTAAGGCGGATATCACCCTTGCGGGTTAACTGCTGGATTTCACCCTGGCACATGCTTTCCGTGATGTCGGATATGATGCGGATGATTTTCGGATTTTCGGTCTGGGCGGCAATGGACAGGGCGCGGGCGAGCAGAAAATCCCCGACCAAGACGGTGACCGGCGCTCCGAAAACCGCATGGGCCACTGGTTTGCCCCGGCGCATGGCTGCATCATCCACAACATCATCGTGGAGCAGGGTGGCCGTATGGAGGAATTCCACAATCGTGGAGAATTTGACCACAAATTCGTCTTCATAGCCGCAAAGTCTGGCACAAAGAACGTTAAGCAGCGGCCGCAGCCGTTTGCCTCCGCTGAATATCAAGTGTCCGGCGGTATCTGAAACCAGCTGCAGATGCGGGGTAAGGTTGTTCTGCAGGGCGGCCTCTATCCGGTTTAAATCCGGCTCCATCCGCGCCAGCAGGTCATCTTTTAAACCGGCCATTCGGGCTCTCCTTTAAGGTCATAGGCATAGGCCTCCGTAATGCGAATATTGACAAAATCGCCCACTGTCATGTCCGTTGCTTCGATATAAATGATCCCATCGACTTCAGGCGCCTGAAAAGCGGCGCGACCCACGTAAAGATTATCATCAATCCGATCCTCCACAAGCACGACATATATGTTTCCGCGGCGGTTTTGGTTTTTTTCGAGCGAGATTTCCGCCTGGCGCGTCATTAAACGTTCATACCGCTCTTGGGCCACGGCGGGGGGCACATGATCCGGCAGCTTATGGGAAGCCAGATCATCGGCATCCGAGTAAACAAAGACGCCGGCATGGTCAAACTGAACGGTTTCCAAAAACTCAAGGAGCTCGTTGAAATCCGATTCGGTCTCCCCGGGAAATCCCACCAGAAGCGTTGTCCGAAGCACCGCTTCGGGGACCGCCGTCCGGATATTTTCAAACAGCTTAAGAAGCTGCGGTCCAGCGTATTGCCGGCCCATGCGCTTTAACACGCGTGCGCTCACGTGCTGGACCGGGAGATCAAAATAGGGCGCCACTGCCGGGTGCTTGGCAACCGTGGCGATTAACCCCGCGTCCGTATG
>DATGCF010000162.1:0-5001 GCA_035312245.1 Desulfosalsimonadaceae bacterium | reverse complement strand
GAAGGACTACACGGATAAAGTTAAAGAAATCGCCGAGGATGGCAGAGAAAAGCTGATCAAGGCCGGCATCCCCGAAGAAAATATTTTCTTAAAGATTCAATCCCAAAAAGCGGGCATTGCCAGAGATATCCTCAAGGAGCTTGAAGAAGGCAACCACGGGATTCTGGTCATCGGTCGCCGGGGGTTTAAGGACATCAAAGAGTTTGGCTTAGGCAGCAAGGCCATCAAACTGCTTATTAAAGCCCGGGTGTTTAACCTTTGTCTCGTCAACTGATCATTTGTGGCTCATGCCCCCGCACGAATTGTTTAACCGCTTGAGCCTTAATCCTGATCCGGTTCGCAGTGGCGCAGCAAATCCAGCATAGTAATATCGCCGATGATCCGGTTTGACTCATCCAACACGGGGATTTCTTTAATCGCCGCCTTGACCATCTTTTTGATGACCATCTCAACCTCTTCCTCCTCTGTCGCATAGATTAAGCCCGTATCCATGATGTGCTTTGCGGTTTCCGCCGTGATCATCGGTATCACGAACCGGGCGTGAACAGCCGGTTCGAAACTGCTGGAGAATAAATGGCGGATCAACGTGCCCAGGGAAATGACGCCCTGGCACCGCCCATCCGCATCCACTACGTAAATCAGGCGTGAATGCGGATGCTTCAGCATCTTTTCCAGCACCCCGCGAATCGAGTCATCCTCCCTTGCCAGCGGCAAATCCCTTTCCTCTATGCTTTGAGAAAGCTCCCTTATCTTCATCGGCTATTCCTTAACGCCCTCGCCCGCCCCGTTAAGGGCAAACTTAACCAAAGGCGGGGCAATGATTTCATTGATAATAACGGCCCCCAGCACCGCATTAACCATAATTTCAAACACCGCCGGTTTCATGAGGGGCTGGGCCATAAAAACCAGGCCTAAGGCCACTCCTGCCGTCGGAAGCAGCCCGTATCCCAAATATTTTTTAACCACTTCCGGCGCGTGCGATAACTCGGCCCCAATCCGGGTCCCGATAAATTTACCAATAAACCGGCAGGCCACGATAAGAAACGCCAGGGCCCCGACCATTTTAAACACCATCAGGTCAAAATGGGCCCCGGCCAGCGTAAAGAACAGGGCAAATACCGGTTCTTCGATATTTTCTACTACCTGGAAAAGCCGGTCGCTCTGCCTGGCCCGGTTGATGATCAGAAACCCCAGCATCATAGTGGCCAGAAGCGGCGAAAACGCCAGATGATCGGCGATACCGGCACAAAGAAAGATAGCGCCGAAAATGACGATTAAAAGCGAATCCTGTTTCTTAACCCAATGCGAAAGTCCGGCTAACAAAAAACCAAAGATGGTCCCAATAACAAGCGAGCCCAGAATGATAATGGCGGGTTCTGCAGCCATCTGGTAGAAGGAAATGCCGGCGGATTGGGTCAGGGTCCGAACGATGGTGCTGGCAAAGGCGTATAGGATGATGGCAACGGCATCATCTAACGCCACAACCCCCAACAGGGTGGTGGTGAGGGGCCCCCTGGCTTTATACTCATGCACAATGGCTAATATAGCCGCAGGGGCTGTCGCCGCAGAGACCGCCCCGGTAATCAGGGCAAGGGACAGGTAAACTTCGCTAAAGGAGCCAAGGGGATGCTTCAATGCCAAAATATACGGCCCCAGAACCGCCACAAATATAAACGTCAGGAAGAAAGCGCCCATGGCCGCACTCAGGGCAACAATTAAAATGTTTTTGCCCAATCGCCTGAGCTTTGAAAATTTCAGGCTGCCGCCCACTGAATAGGCGATGACCGACAGGGCGATTTCATTGATAATAAAAAACTTATTTACTACCAGGTCGGCCGGAATGAATTCCGTAACAGAGGGGCTTAACAGGATGCCCGCGATGATGTATCCAGTGACCCGCGGAAACCGGAGCCAATTCGCCAACCGGCCGCCCAGGTACCCGCAGATAAAAAGAACGCCCAGAGCCTCTAAGGGGGTGAGATTAATATAGCCCATCGGGTGTGCTCCCAAAGTCCGATTTATGGCGCCCGCCTTCATTCCAGGGACAATGCGCCATTTAATCAATTTATTGCAAAATACATTCCGCCATTAAGATGGGGATAGATTACTTCCCGGTTTTTCAGCGGGGCATCAGAAAATGGCGCCGTGTGACCACAATTTGGTATGGATAATGCATTTTAAATAGATAAAGATTTCCTTAATCTTTTGGCTCTTTTCCATCACGCATCAAACAGATTCGGGCGGAGCAGGCCGCCTGCATCTGAATTTAAAAATCAGCCATCAACAACAGGAGGGATGTCATGAAAAAGTTTTTTATGCCGGTGGACAATTCAATATATTCCACTCATGCCCTGCAATATATGGTAATGATGGCGCCCATTCTTGAGGACGGGGCATTCTCGCTCTATTATGACCAGCCCATAGTTTCGGACTACCTGACAGAGGAGGCCAAAACCAGTCCGGCCGCCATGGCAAAACTGGATCAGCTGAATACAAAAAACGAAAGCATCGGCAATGAGATCCTCGGCCGGCGCAAAAATGACCTGATGAGCCTAAATGTGCCGGAAGAAAGAATCCAGGTATTTACCAACCGGCGGCGGGAGGGGGCGGCCAAGGATATCCTGTGGCAGGCGGAAAAAGAGGCAGCGGATGCCATCATTATCGGCCGGCACGGGTTTACCAAATTCCAGGAGACATTTATTGGCAGTACCAGCAAAAACCTTATCGAACACTCGCCCACCATTCCCGTGTGGCTGGTCGATGGCGAGATCACCTCTAAAAACATTCTTCTGGCCGTTGACGGGTCGACCGATTCGGTTAAAGCACTGGATTACGTGCTTGATATGTGTCGGGACGCACCGGATACCGAACTGACGATCTTCCATGTTGAGCCCTCATTCAGGGACTGCTGCAGCGTTGATTTTTCGGACCTGCAAAGTTTCGAGGAGGGAGAAGGCGATGAGAACCTGGCCAATATCATCGAAAAGGCCGATCGGAAATGCATTGACAATTTTATGGGGTATGCCGGCAGCCGGTTCAAAGAAAGGCATATTCATGAAGAGGGGTTGAAAATGAAAACCCAGCCGACAAAGGTCAATATTGGCCGGGCCATTATCGATGAATTCAAAAACGGCGGCTACGGCACCCTGGTCGCGGGTAAACGGGGAGTTAACAAACGATTTTTCATGGGAAGCGTCTCCAACTATTTGGTCACGCATCTGCAAAACGGCGCGCTCTGGGTCATTCCGTAATTTCCAACAAATCTTTCATTATTCGGCCGGCGCTTCGATTCCCATGAATAAAAAAAGGGGGGTAATATGGTACTTAGAAAAAAAGTCAAAGATGTCATGATCCCCATTGACAAATATGCGGTGATTGACCCGGACGCCACCCTGGGGCAAGCTGTTGTCAGTCTTCGCGGTTCCTATTGCTCCGTTGAAACCGGATTCTGCACGGAAACCGGCCCGCGGGCCATATTGGTCGTGGACAGCACCGGGACGCTTGTTGGGGTGATTGATTTTAAAACACTGCTGAAAGTGCTCATCCCGGAAGTGCACGGCAAAATATCCGCCCGGCTGGAAGCCCTGGGCGTTTCCATCGCCTTTGCCGAAGCCGGCATGGAGGAACTGGATGAAACCCATGCCAGTCTCGCCGCCCGCGTCCGGAAGAATGCCCAGGTAAAAGCAAAGGAGATCATGCTTAAAAACGTCGCCCACACCAATGTCGACGACATGCTCCTGGATGCCATGAAGCTGATGTTCAGAAAAAAGCTGATTATGCTGCCGGTTTATGATGATAGTAAATTGGTAGGGGTGGTTCGGGATGCGGATCTCTTTCTGACCGTTGCCGATATCGTCATTAATCAGTAATCGGCCATTGCCCCTCCATGCCGCTAACGCAGCGGCCAAAACCGTTTGACAGGCAGCTTATTCCTAAATTGCACGATTCTCATTTTTGCCGGAGATACAAGGAATTGGAACGCTCAATTTAGGCTATTCTGTCGGGCGGGAGCTAATGTTGATAATGATGGCGGCCCGTGTGACTTCATCGCCTCTCTTATCCCTGACCGAAACCGGCACCCTGACGTCTCCAGGATCGATTATCCCGCTTCAAATAAAGCAGTTTTTACAAGGAAAAAACTCCATCCGATGCCCCCCGCCGCATTCGGGCCTCAAATATTTAAAATCAGCAATATCAATAAGAATATAAGAAAGTTAAAAATATACCGGACTTGATCTGTTTGACGACCTGTAATGCCCATGTTTATATGTATTATAGAATGAGTAGTAAGCAAGCACATAAGATGCAGATCCTGGTGGCGGACGATCATGCGCTGATGCGCGAAGGCCTCTCAAACCTGTTAAGCGGAAAAGAAGGATTGGAGGTCTGCGCGGAGGCGAAAAACGGGATTGAGGCGGTTCGACTGGCTGGACAACTGCATCCGAATGTCATCCTGATGGATGTCTCCATGCCGGAACTGGATGGCATTGAAGCCACGACATTGATTAAGAAAAACCATCCTGAAATCTCTATCATTGCCCTGAGCATGCATGATAGCGATGCCATGAAGCAAAAAATGCTGGCTGCCGGGGCATCCACTTATATCAACAAAGAGGCGGCCTCCGCTGAACTGATGCTGGCCATTCGTAAAGTAAAATAGGGCCGCAAGGATTAATAAAGGATTAATAAAGTTGACCTCAGCCGCTGCTTATTCTACAACATTTCCTGACTAATCATTCCAAAAAAAATTCTGCCGCCATATCTACTATCTGCTTACGCCCCTGGCGTAAATAAAAAGGAGGCTGCATGTCCTGGAGCAACCCGCGTATCGGAGTGATCGGCGCCGGCGCCATTGGCGGTATCACGGCCGCCCTGATCCGGCAGGCCGGCTATGATGTTGAAATTGTCTGTAAATATGAGGATCTGGCCCGCCAAATTAATGAAAAAGGAATACACATAAAGGGATTTTGCGGCGATCATTGGGTGCCGATGCCGGCGGTA
>DATGCF010000161.1:0-4289 GCA_035312245.1 Desulfosalsimonadaceae bacterium | reverse complement strand
TGCGCCTTTAACACCTCCACCGGGGCATTGCCGCCGGCCAGACAGGCGAATCCGCCGGCATTGGCCACGGCGGAAACCAGCCTCGGATCGCTCACCCAGGTCATGGCCCCGCATATAAACGGATACCGGACGCCCAAAAACGCCCGGCCCTTTTCAAAAAACCGGTCGGATAAGGCTGTTGTCATCCTCTGGCTCCCTCGCCCGTCTTTCTCACCAGACCCGGTGGGCCCCGGTGTCACCGTCATATTCCGGCAGGATATCGCCCACCTGAAAGGTAAATGCCCCCTGCCGGCGGTCATTGAAATAATCCGCAAGCGTCATGTAGATCACCTTGAAGGCCAGTTCATCCCAGGGGATCTCGGACTCCTCAAAAAGATCCACGGCCAGACTCTCTTCGCCGGCGGAAAACTCATGATCGGCCAATTCACCGCGAAAAATTAAATACATCTGATTCACATGCCGGATATTAAACAGCCGGTAGGGGATCAGTTCCTTGAACCGAGCATGTGCCTCTTCCAAAGACTCCCGCTTCGCCCCGTCTGTGACGGTTTCGCCATTTTCAAGATAGCCCGCCGGAATCGTCCATTTGCCCCGGCGCGGTTCGATGGCGCGCCGGCAGAGCAGAATGCGGCGGCCGGATTCCGGGATGCAGCCCACCACCATTTTGGGATTCTGGTAATGGATCATGCCGCAGGATTCGCAAACATAGCGGCTTCGGTCATCACCGGACGGAATCTTTACTGATAAGGCCCGGCCGCAGTTGGAACAAAAATTCATGGGTCGTATATGCCGCCTTAGATTTTTAGATCATATTTCTGTTTATCTTTATCAGGAAGTGCCGGTGTTTTTCAAGGGCAGGCTAGTTCGGCAGGTAGGTGGAGCCATCGATCAGGTGGCGGGGCGCGGCTTTCCGGAACATGGGCAGGGCGTTTAATTTCTGGAAAAGCCGCAGGTAGTTGGCGGTTCGCTTGTCCACCATCCGATCCACCATCAGGGCCGGCGGAAACTTGGCCACGGTTTTGACAAAATCAAATACAAGGATCATCCGCGGCAATCCGCTGTACAGGTGGAGGTAGGTGCCGGCCAGCGCCGCCATGGACCGGGAAAGATGCAGGTACTCATTTTTGACCACCAGGCCCAGATGCTGGGTGTTGGACATGAGGTGCAGCACCACCTGCAGCCGGCGGTGCAGGCCGTCGGCCCCTTCGGCGTAGAGTTGAAACAAAAAGTTCCGGGGTGTTAAGGGGTTGACGTTTTTCTTCTGCAGGGTCTGCGACAGGATGCATTTGATTTCGGATTTGCGCCGCTGATTCCGCTCCGGATCGGAGCTGATATTGATCAACGCACTGGCCAGAAGATCCACATCCGCGAACAAGGCCCCGGCCGCATAGTCCCATAAAGGCTTCCATTTGCCCTGCAGATCGACGCAGTTGCCCCAGTCGATGAAAACCATTTCCCCCTGAGTATTGATCAACACGTTTCCCGGATGCAGGTCGCCGTGGAATTCCTGATAAACGAACACGTGATAGAGCAGGGTGTATAGAAACCGCGACGCGGTCTGCCGGGCCAGTTTGGGCCGGTGCTTTTCCGGCACCGCGTTGATAACCTGATGAATGCTGCCCGCGCTTTCAATATACTCCATTTCGATGATGCGCTTGGTGCAGGAAAATATCTCCGGCACATTCCAGAACATCGAGTTTCGGCTGCGCTCCGCGAACCGCTGCTGATTCTTCGCCTCCCGTTCAAAATCGAGCTCCTGCTGAAACCCCTTGGCAAACTCTTCGGCCTGCTGCTGCATGGCCTCTAAAAACGGCGCCAGCTTTGAATGGGGCGCCCAGTAGTGGGTGCTGATGATAGCAATGCTCAATACGGTTTTACCCAGCAGAAATTCCCGGTCCAGCCCTTTTCTGGCGATCTTTACGATAACCGGCTTTAAAAACTCCTGGCCGTTTTCCACCACCGGTTTTTTGGCCAGATAGACCGAACCGATGGAGCCGGACTTAATGGGGGCGGCCACATCAAAATCAAAATAGCACTCATGGGGTTTTTTGCCGTAGCACTCCTCAAACGCGGCATAGACCTCGGCCGCAGTCATGGGCTGGACATCCTCCTGAAAGACCAAAAGCTCCCTGGAAATCTCATCCGGCAGGAAATCGGCGTTGGCCGCCGCCACCTGGGCCATCTTGATAAAAAACGGCCCGAACTCGCGGACCATTTTGGCGATAATCTCCGCCTGGGCGGCAAAATCCTTGGGATCGGTCTGGAAAAACGGCTTGATATAGCGGATCGCCCGGACCTGCCGGCGGATAATTTTCAAGTCCCCTCGGATGACCTGGACCCGTTGGCCGATATCCTTGAAGAATGCCTTGTTTTTCCGCTTGGTGTCTTTTAAAAGATTAACGATCTCGACCAACAGCGGCTGGTAGCATCTCAACACAATGCGGACCACATCGAGATTCAGCTCGACCAGGCCTTTTAACTCCGGTTCGCTAAACAGTTCATCAAAAAACGACCAGAATTCGCGAACCACCACCTCCGGCACCTCGATCGGACTCCGCAGGGTAATCTGGTCCACCACGTAGCGGATCAGCTTTTCCGTGGTCTTCTCATTCGGAATCAAATTGGTGCGCCGCATATAGCGGGTCACAGAGCGGCTGTGGCGGGTCAGGGGATGCAGGTATAGCGAGTCAAAAAGCTGGTCCAGGGCTTTATCCAGTTCCTCGACGGTTAAGGCCTCATCTCTTGCCAGAGACTGGATCAGCGGAACCGTGGCGCGGGTCACATTGAAACTATGATAGGTATAAGATCCGGTTTCCTTGATAATCAGAAACAAGTGGTCCTGTAGGACCTGGAGATGGGAAAAAACTTTTCGTCTGCCCATTAAAGAATCTCAGCCGTCGTCCGGTTGAAACGATTATCAGGTCAGGCACCCAAAAGCCCCGGATGCCTATCTCATTCTGGCGGGCGGTGAATAATTTGATATTATACCAGATTAAATTGTGTGTCAAATATATTTAGGACACATGATATTGTGGTTGGATCCAAAGCGACTAGTTGCTGCCTATCAGAGCCTTAAAAAAATGTCAATCGACAGGTTTGTTTCGGCAGGCCGAAACCCCGACGGACCGGTTCAAAACGGATCAGGCAGTTAAACTCTGCACCGCCCGGATCTTTGCCTCCAGATTCAACATATACGCAAACTCCGGCTGCTTGGGGTCAGGCACGGGATCATACTCTTTTTGTTTAATGCGCTGCTTGGCCGCTTCCGCATCGCCCCGGGTCTCTTCAAGCGTCTTTTCGATCAGTTCCCGGAACCAGATCCCGTATTCAATGGCGCGCGGTATATACTCCGCCGCATCCTTGCCGGTGAACACATGGCCGTGGCCCAGGCAGAGGATATCGACATCCAGCCTTGCGAGCTTTTTCATGGACTCGAAATACTGGTTATAATCCGATAGCCATTCGGAGAAGATATAGCCATTCGGATCCATGATGCCCAACGCCTCGCCGGTAAAAAGCATTTTTTTCTCAGGCGCGTAAAAACACATGGAATCCCGGGTATGACCGGGCGTGGCAATGGCGCGAAGGTTTAAATCCGGGCCCAGCGCAACCTCCTCGCCCTCCGCAAGCGTGCGATCGACGGTAAACGGTTCAAATTCGGCCGTATCGGGGATTTCTTCATCCATTTCAGCAAAATAATCGACCGCGGACCGGTTTAACTCCTTAATGGTTTCAATGGCCCGGGGCCGCTGAAGCAGCTGAGCGCCGGCCTCAGAGCAGCAGATCTCCATCTCTGGAAAAGTTTTTTTAAGAACGGGCGCGGCCCCGCAATGGTCATAGTGGACATGGGTTAAAAACAAATAGGCAGGCCCCTGACCGTCCAGCAGCTCCTGGGCCTCCCGGATATATTTTTTGCCCATCAGGGTCATGCCCGCGTCAATAAGGGCGGGCCGGCGGGTATCGATTAAAAAGGCGGGCAAATCGATAGAGCCTAATACATGCAGATCCGGCGTAATGGCACCGGCTTTTTTAATAATCATATCACATTTTCCTCAACGATAGCGGACAGAGACATAAATTTATTTATATCGCATCATTGGCTGAGCCTGTCAATATGCGAGGGGCAAGGAAACAGGGCTAATTTGTTCTGTATCCAAATCGAAATCGCTATCGGGATCGGGATCGAAAAAAATATGACCCTTGGACACGAAAAACTGGACGTCTATCGCCTTTCAATAGGCTACGTTGCATGGGTTTACGAGAAGGCCGACAGCCTGAACGGAGTCCAT
>DATGCF010000160.1:0-22465 GCA_035312245.1 Desulfosalsimonadaceae bacterium | reverse complement strand
AGGGGCTTCCTGTTTTTTCAGGGCGATTTTCAGGCACTCCACCGCATCCCGCGCTTTGCCCGAGGCCAGGGCGGACCGGGCATTTTCAATAAGCGTTTCAGGCGCCTGATTATGCAGCTGAATGTTCTTATGGCGATTTTTGGTCTTTTTGTTCTTTTTCTTTTTGGCCATTTGGATGTTAACCGAAATCTTTTTGTTACCCGTAAGGGGATTTAAGACCAGGGGGATTTAAGATTTCCGTTAATCTATAAAATGCGTTTAAGCTTGTCAATCTGTCCTGTATCGTCTTATGGGGCCATTGAATGCCAATACCGGTCCATAATGCAGAGGGCGGACAGGGCGGCGGTGTATTCGGTGAGTTCCGGAATGGAGATCCGCTGATTGAACCCGCCGAGATGCGGGCCGGTCAGGATGGTGATGTCCTGCTCCCCTTTTTTGATTTCGGCTACCTGGTCCGGCGTAAGTCCCCGTATCGTCAGGAATTCATTGAATTCCTGCTCGCTCATGGCATGCTGTTCGGCCACGCGCAGAATCTCCTCCATGTGCCGGTCCACCCCCATTTCTTCCACCAGCCGGCGGCTTAAATTTTCCAAATCACAGGGATAGGGGCTTTCGTAGCAAAGCCCGGTAAAGCCTTCATAATAATTGTCAAACACGCCGCTCAGCACCCGGGTCAGCCATTTTCCATCGAATAACGTGCGGACGTCTATGGGGGCGCCATCGTTATCCAGGCCGATCCGGGTTTCATCCAGGTTACGGAAATAGCTGCCCGCAATCAGCAGCAGGCTGAATATATGGGCGCCGATATGGTCGTAGAGCCTCCGGGCCGGGCCGTCAAATGCGATAAAATGTTCAAAATCCCGAATGCCGCTGGCCCCGATGTTCGGATACCGGCAGGAGGCCAGCCACTGGTCCAGGCGCCCGCCCCGGCGCCATTCATAGAGGCCGTGATCCGCCCGGCGGTGGCGCTGGACCCGGTTGTGAAAAAGCGGAATCGGAGCGGTATGGATGATGCCGAGGGCGGCCAGGCGGCCCAAAGTTCGGGCGTTTTTGCATAAAATGGACTGACAGGCGTCCTTGTCAGGGATTTCAGCCTCTGCGGCATGATTGGGATAGCGGAAATAGGTTTCGGGCACCGAAAAACCGATGGCATAGCGGTTTTCATCAATATCCAGGGATACCGGAAAGGGCAGGGCGGTTGGGTGAAATCGATAAACCAATGGCTCAGATTGGGCTAAAGGGCGAGGAATATCAAATCGGCATGCTGCGGGCAATTGGATGCCGGCCATAAATCTCATCCATCGGGTTTCGAGGGTCAGATCGGAAAGGGATTGGTCCGGATGGGCGAATTTAAAAACCAAGCGCTTTTCGGGGTTTTCCGGCAGCGTCACCACCAGGTTTCTGCCCATCCAGTGCATGGCCCTTGGGGGGGTGTCCCCGAAGATTTCGGATAGATGATGAATTGGGTGCACGACCGGGTCCGGGAGATTGGCACAATCGACTGGCGGGGCATGGATGTTGAGCGGCAGCGTGCCCATGGCCTCGGCTGCCGCACGAAACGCAGGCCCGGTGTGCGTGCATAGGATATGAGTGAGCGTGTTTCTCGCCTGATCCGCCAAGCCGTTGGATGCGGCCCGACAGATGATTGCGGCAAGGCCCTCTGCCGCTTTTTTAAAAAGAAAGAATACCTGGCGCTGGCTTTTGTGCTCGGTGCCCTCAAGCACGCGACATAGGGCGTTGACAGTGCCCGGCTGAATGATTTCCGGCTGCTGCTCAATGATGAACTGCAGGTTGGCCACTTTCATGTAGGTGGCGGTGAAATCAGCCCGCCGGCCCGACAGATAGGCTTCCGCCTCCAGCCGCTCACCTTCCAGATGCCAAGTATACATTAGATATAATAATTTCTTTTTTCAGGCAGGCACGGTGGCCTGCCCTACGCATGGGAGAAAATCTGCCTGTCGGCCACCGTGCCGACCATTTATGCGAATACCCATCTAAATCCCAATCGCCGCAAGGAAGCCGCCATGGACGGCATCATCGATTTTTCCCGGCTGGGTGCAGTCCCCGACCGCGGTATAAGGGATATTGAGCGGTGCGACCGCGCGGGTTAGATCCTGCACCGCCTGGGATCCGGCGGCCAGGATCACGCTGTCAAAGTTTCGGGAGCGTATTTCGCCATCCTTTTCATAACTGACCACGCCGTTTTTTATGGACTGGACCGTGGCGTCGGTAATGATGTCCACCCCGTAGCGTTTGAGCTTGCCGAGGAGCACCCATTTGGTGGATTTGCCGTGGTCTTTGCCGGGTTTGGGCAGCATCTCAAAAATGGTGACTTGCGAAGTGCCGGCAAACATCAACTCTTTCAGCCGCTCCGGGGACTCCGCCTCGTATTCGAAGAGGAAATGGAGCATCTCCGGTGTCAAAGTCCCTTTGGCGGCGACAAAAAGCGCGGTTTCCAGGCCGACAGAGCCGCCGCCGATGACCGCCACCTCTTGGCCCAGGGGCGGATTGTCGCCTAAGACATCCCAGGAGGAAAGGGCGGACGGATCATCCGCCCCGTTGATGGGCGGAAGCAGGGCTTTTGCGCCTTCGGCCACAATCACGTGATCCGGTGCATTTTCCCGGATAAAGGCGGCATCCACCGGTGAGTTCAGAAACACCGGGATATCGTATTTGCGGAGCATGGCCCGGTAGTACCGGAGGAGTTCCAGCAGCTCCTGCTTGTGGGGCGGCGCCCCGGCAATCCAGATCTGGCCGCCGATATCGGGGGATTTATCGTAAACCTTCACCTGATGGCCGATCTGCGCCGCCGTGACCGCCGCTTCCAGGCCGGCCAGCCCGGCGCCGACCACCATGATCCGTTTCGGGTCTTGGGCCGGAATAAGCTGGCGCTCGTTTTCAAAGCCCGCCTGGGGATTGCCGACGCAGAAGACCGGCAGGCCGTTAAAGATCTGATCCGTGCACCCTTGGGAGCAGCCCGTGCAGGGCCGGATTTCCTCCGGCCGGCCGGCCTTTGCTTTATTCGGCCACTCCGGGTCGGCGATCAGGGGCCGGCCCAGGTTGATCATGTCCGCGCCCCCGTCCCTTAGGATTTTCTCGCCGGTATAGGGGTCGGAAATTCGGTTGGAGGCCATGACCGGCACATTGACCGCTTTTTTTACATTAAGCGCCAGGTAGGTGAGCGCGGCACGCGGCAGTTCCATGGGCAGCTGCGGCACCCGGGTTTCATGCCAGCCGCCGGTAACATTTAAGGCATCCACGCCGGCCGCCTCATAAGCCTTTGCAATAGCGGGCGTTTCAGCGTCCGTGTTGCTGCCGGGCATAAAGTCGTTTCCCGCCATCCGGATGGTGAGCGGTACGTCCGGCCCGATTTGCGTCCGGGTACACGCAATGGTCTCCGTGGGAAACCGGAGTCGGTTTTCAAAACTGCCGCCGTATGCATCGGTCCGCAGATTGGTCTTGGGCGAGAGGAACTGGCAGATGAGATATCCGGCCGAGCCGATAATTTCGATCCCGTCAAATCCGGCTTCCACCGCCCGGCCGGCGGCTTGGGCAAAAGCGGTCTGCACCCGTTCGATGTCTTCCAATGTCATTTCCCGTGGCGTGGTTTTGGAATAATTCGAATACACGGCGGACGGGGCGATCGGGGTCTGGTTGTTGATCAGAAACGGGAATGCATAGGCGCCGGCATGAAACAGCTGAATCCAGGCCCGGGCGCCTTCGGCCTTGATGATTTTAGTCAGCTTCTGAAAATCCGGGATCGCGTCATCCGTTGCCAATGAAAGGGCGGCAAGCCCCGCGCCAATGTCATCAATGCCCACCGGCCCGACGGTGACCAGGCCGGCCCCGCCTCTGGCCCGTTCCCTGAAGTAGGCGTCATACCGGTCGTTTAGTTTGCTGTCATAGGAAAAGAGGAGCCCCAGAGCCGGGTAGGCAATGCGGTTTTTGATCTCCAGCTGGTTGATCACAATCGGGCTGAAAAGGTATTTAAACATGGAAGCCTCCCATTGATTAATTGACCATCCGCCATTCCCCAAGGGACTGCCAGGGCGTCGGCGGCCGGCTTTCCGCCGGGGTAAGCGACCTTGTCCGGGGATTTCGGGTGATTTCATCGGCCACAAAGGCGAGCCCTGCGGTCTCCGTATAGCGGCTGTTCGGCAGGGTGTGAATGAGCTGCGTTTCAATAAACCGGGTGTCCACGTTGCCCTGAATGAATCGCTCGGAGTGGAGGATTTTCAGCAAAAACGGGATCGAGGTTTTGATGCCCAGGAGCACGAAGTCACACAGCGCGCTGATCATCCGGCTGATGGCATGCTCCCGGTCCTCGTCCCAGACGATCAGTTTGCACAGGATCGGGTCATAGGCCACGGGCACGGTATAGGTGGGGTAGACCCCGGAGTCGATCCGGATGCCGGGCCCCCGGGGTTCATGCAGGTAGAGGATTTTGCCCGGGGACGGGAAGAAGTTGTTCTCCGGGTCTTCGGCATAAATCCGGCATTCAATGGCGTGGCCGCGGCCGGTGACATCCGCCTGGGCAATATCCAGGGATTTTCCGGCGGCGATTTCAATCTGTTTGCGGACCATGTCGATGCCGGTGACCAGTTCGGTGATGGGGTGCTCCACCTGAAGCCGGGTATTGACCTCCAGAAAGTAGAAGCTGCCGTCTTCATCAAGGAGAAATTCCACTGTGCCGGCGTTCACATACCCGGCGGCCCGGGCTGCGGCGACCGCGGCCGTCCCCATTTTTTCCCGCAGTTCCGGGGTCAGGGCGGGAGACGGGGTCTCTTCGATCAGCTTCTGATGGCGGCGCTGGATGGAGCACTCACGCTCCAGCAGATGGATCACATGGCCGTAACTATCCGCAAGAATTTGAAATTCCACATGACGCGGGGCGGTCAGGTATTTTTCCATATAGACCGCGCCGTTTCCGAATGCGGCCTTGGCCTCGCTGGTGGCCCGGTTAAACGCGTCCTTGATCTCCTTTTTGGACTGGACCACCCGCATGCCCTTGCCGCCGCCGCCGGCCGCGGCTTTAATCAAAACCGGATAGCCGATGCGCTTGGCCTCTTCAGCGGCCACCGAGGGATCGGCGATGGCCTCGGGGGAGCCGGGAATCACCGGCACGCCGCTATCCATCATGATTTGCCGGGCGGTGGTTTTATCCCCCAGGCTGCTGATGACTTCGGGGGAGGGGCCGATGTAGGTGATGCCGGCGTCCGTGCATTTTCTGGCAAATTCCGCATTTTCCGATAAAAAGCCGTATCCCGGGTGGATGGCCGCCGCCCGGGTGGTCTTGGCGGCGGTGATAATTTTATCGATATTTAAGTAGCTTCTGACCGCCGGGGTTTCGCCGAGGCTCACGGCTTCATCCGCGTACAGGACGTGGAGGGCCTTTTCATCAGCCTCGGAAAAGACGGCCACCGTGGCAATCCCCATTTCCCGGCAGGCGCGGATAATGCGCACCGCAATTTCTCCCCGGTTGGCGATTAGGATTTTTTTAAACATTTCACGTAAGATCTCCAAAACTGTCATTTCGAGGCGTGAGAGCGACGAGAAATCTTTCTGCGATGGGTAAATGACAGATTTCTCGCTGGCGCTCGAAATGACATCTGATTAAGATTAAGAGTAAGATTAAGACGACTAAGACGACTAAGACGACTACATTCTGAAATTGCCGTAGCCCATCACATCATCCCGGATCGGGGCGTTTAGGGCCGCTGAGATGGAAAGCCCCAAAACATCGCGGGTTTTGGCCGGGTCGATGATGCCGTCATCCCCGATTTTGGCGGTTGAACGATAGGCATTGCCTTCCTGGGCGGCTTTCTCAATAATTCGTTTGCGGATCGCCTTTGCCTCGTTTTGGGTCATGGGCGGCTCCCCCGCGTTGGTCAGCTGATCATTTTTGGTGGTAATCAGCATTTCAGCCGCTTTTCTCCCGCTGATCACCCCGATTTCCGTATTGGGCCAGTTCCACAAAAACCTCGGGCCGCAGCCCCGGCCGCACATGCCGTAGTTGCCGGCACCATAGGAGGCGCCCATCATGACGGTGAATTTCGGTACGGTGGCGGTGGCTACGGCATTCAGCATTTTCTGGCTGTGCTTGGTGATGCCGCCGCGTTCATAGGCTTTTCCCACCATAAAGCCGCTGATGTTCTGCAGAAATACCAGGGGCGTTTGCCGGCGGTCGCATATCTGGATAAACTGGGCGGCTTTTTCCGCGCCTTCGGAGAACAGGACCCCGTTATTGGCCAGAATACCCACCGGATAGCCGTGAATATAGGCCCAGCCGCAGACCAGGGTCTGGCCGTATAAGGGCTTGAACTCCAGAAATTCGCTTTTATCCACGATCCGGGCAATGACTTCTCGCACTTCATAGGGGCGGGACAAATCGCGGCTCACGATGCCGTAAATCTCCCTTGGATCATAGGCGGGTGGAGCGGGCACCTGCATGGACACCTTGGTCTTTTCCACGGCCGGCAGATTTTTCGTAATGTTTCGCATGATATGGATCGCCTCTGCGTCATCTGCCGCACAGTAATCCGACACCCCGGATTTTTTGCAGTGCATATCCGCCCCCCCAAGTTCTTCCGCTGTCACTGTCTCGCCGGTCACGGCTTTGACCACCGGCGGGCTGCCCAGAAAGATGGCGCCGTTTCCTTTGACATGAACCACCTCGTCCGACATGGCGGCAATATAGGCATCCCCGGCAGTGCATACCCCGAATACGCCCGCGATTTGGGGGATTCCCCTTTTTGAAAGCATGGCCTGGTTGTAATAGACATGGCCGCCGTCCGCCACATCCGGGAACACCTCGAATTCCAGGGGCAGATAGGCGACCAGGGAATCGAGCAGATAGAGGATGGGCAGCCGGTTCTCGAGCGCAATCTGCTGGCATCTCAGGGTTTTTTTTATGGCGATGGGATAGATGTTGCCGCCGATAAGCGAGGGGTCGAACGCATGGATAAGGGTCTCCTTTCCGGAAACCACACCGATGCCGGCAACGATGCCCGCGCCGTGGACTTTTCCGTCATACATCCCGCGTCCGGCCAGCGGGGCAATCTCAAGAAACGGGGTGTTGTGATCCAGCAGCAGATTAATCCGCTCCCGGCAGGTCAGTTTCCCCTCTGCGGCCAGACGGTCCAGGTTTTCCCTGGGGCGCTCCTGACTGGCGCGATTTAGCTCGTTGCTTAAATCCTCGACCAGGGATGCCATGTGGCTGTAATTGGTTCGGTATTCCGAACTGTTGATATTCACCCGGCTTTTGATGGCTTCCATATAAGGCCTCCAACTTTTCTAATAAACTTTATATTATAGTAAATATACGCATATTTGAAAAACATGAATTTAATTTTAAAAGTGAACCTTATTCAATATTTGAGTTTATTTTTAATTTTATTGCCTATGAAAAGTCAAGTTTAAGTTAAGCCCATCCCATTATCCGGGTTTGCGGGATTGCACCTTGACCTATATTATGTACGCTTTATATTATGTTAGTTTTATTGATAGCTTCGCAAAAAGTCCAATATCTTTGTGGCGCTGCATTCCTCGGAATTTCACGTAAGAGTAAGTACTCTGCATTTCTCGGGATTTGCGCGCCGCGATCTTGAACATTTTGCTTTGCCATCTCAAAATTGACTTTTTATGAGACTGTTAGTTTTATTGACAAGATGAAAGGCTTGTAATATCTATCTTTATTCTAAAATATCCGTATCAGCAGGTAATTCAATGACACAGCTTCACACATATGAGAAAAAACAGTTCGAAAAACTGTTTAAAGAAGAACATATTGATAATTTTGAGGATCGATTCAAGATCCTTGAAGCTTTTTTAAAAACCGAGCGCCATGTTACAAAGGCCGAGCTGCTTGAACAGTTAAAAGAACAGGGTTTTGATTTCTCGCCGGATTTTGTTGAGGAAACGCTGCAGCAAATGTGCCATTTCGGTTTTGCCCAGAAGGTTCGTTTTGAAAACGGGGAGGTTCGATATGAGCACCGCCATCTGGGGCAGCACCACGATCATATGATCTGCACTAAATGCGGCAAAATCATCGAGTTCAAGAACGAGAAGCTTGAAGAATTGCAGTCCCGGATCGTGTCGGATTACGGATTCCACATGCTGCAGCATCAGATGAACATATACGGCATCTGCTCAGAATGTATGGAGACACGGAATCAGTTCATGCCCCTGATTATGGCCAAACCGGGCGAGCGGTTAAAAATTAAGGAGTTTATCGGTGGCCACAATTCCCGGATGCGGCTTTTAAGCATGGGATTTCGTGTGGATGACAGCATCGAGGTGATCAGCAATACGGGCAGCGGTCAGCTGGTGGTGGCCTTGGACTTCAATCGGTATGTTCTGGGACGCGGGCTGGCACAGAAAATTATCGTTGAGCCGGAAAAGGCTGCCGAAAAATAGAGGTTTGAAGTGATGCGTTTGAGCGATATGCGGGAAGGCGATACCGGAAAAATTATTAGCATTGGCGGAGAGCCCCGTCTGCGTCGCCGGATATTGGAAATGGGGCTGACTAAAGGATCTGACATCTACATTGAGAAATATGCGCCCTTGAAAGATCCCATGGAACTTATCATCAAGGATTTTCATGTATCCCTCAGGGTAAAGGAAGCAGCGGAGATTCAGGTGGCCAAGGAAACCCAAGAGGGACCATATGCCGAAAAAACTGCTTAGGGTTGCGCTTGCCGGAAATCCCAACTCAGGCAAAACCACCATCTTTAACAAGCTGACCGGCACCCGCCAGAAGGTGGGCAACTGGCCGGGCGTGACGGTTGAAAAAAAAGAAGGTGAAATCCGTCGCAACGGCTATGATATTAAAGTTATCGACCTGCCGGGTACCTACAGCCTAACCCCCTTTTCCATTGAAGAAATCGTGGCCCGGGATTTTATCCTTGAGGAAAATCCCGATGTGGTCATTGACATTATCGACGCCTCCAACCTGGAACGCAGCCTTTATCTGGCCAACCAACTCCGCGAGCTTGACTGCAATGTCATTTTCGCCCTGAATATGGCCGACTTGGCCAGATCCCGGGGCATCCACATTGATGCGGAGACCATGTCCAAACTTTTGGGCGTACCGGTGGTATTTACGGTGGGCAACAAAGGGGAGGGGCTGGAGGAGTTGATCCAGACCACCATTGATCAGGCGGAATCGTCAAGCGGCATCCCGGATGAACGCAAGGTCCGATACAGCAAGGATATCGAGGCGGCCATATCGGAATTAAAGGATGCCGTTAATGCGCACACGGATGAGACATTTCCCTACAATCCCAGATGGATAGCGGTCAAACTCCTGGAGGACGACCAAATTGTGCAGGAGAGAATCCGGCAGAAGATGGGGGAGCCGGCCGAATCCGTCATTGAAACCGCTCAGCAGCTCCGCGGCCAATTGATGAGCCGGTTCGATGAGGACCCCGAAATCGTTATGACCGATGAGCGCTACGGGTTTATTGCCGGCATTATCCGGGAGGCGGTAACCCACACCACCCGGCGGCGGGTGGATATTTCGCGAAATATTGACTTGGTGCTGACCAATCGGTTCCTTGGGTTTCCGATTTTTATCTTTTTTATATGGGCCATGTTCCAGATTACATTTACCGTGGGCGCCTACCCGATGGAGTGGATTGATGCCGGGGTGGGGGTTTTATCCGGTTTTGTGGACGGCCTGCTGCCGCAGGGGCTGGTCAAGGAGCTTTTGGTTGATGGGGTGATTGCCGGTGTGGGCAGCATCATCATTTTTCTTCCCAATATCCTGCTTTTGTTTTTCTGTATTTCGCTTTTTGAGGATACGGGCTACATGTCCCGGGCGGCGTTTTTAATGGACAAGATCATGCATTTGATCGGGCTGCATGGCAAATCCTTCATCCCCATGCTCATGGGGTTTGGCTGCAATGTGCCGGCGATTATGGCCACGCGGACGCTTGAGAGCCGAAAAGACCGGATTTTGACTATCATGATCACGCCCTTTATGTCCTGCTCAGCCCGGCTGCCCGTCTATATCGTACTGGCCGGCACCTTTTTTGCCGCCAAAGCCGGGACCGTGATCTTTGGGCTTTACCTGCTCGGGATTGTTGTTGCCATACTGACCGGCCGGTTGTTTCGCTCAGTTTTGCTGCGGGGGTTTGAGGCGCCCTTTGTCATGGAACTGCCGCCCTATCGGGTGCCCATGTTAAAGAGCCTGCTTATCCACATGTGGGATCGGAGCAAGATGTTTTTAAAGAAAATGGGCGGCATTATCCTCGTCGGTTCGGTGGTGGTCTGGGCGCTGTCCACATTTCCACGGGACATTGACTATTCCCGGGATTATCATACGGAAATAGATCGAATCCAGACGGTTTACGCGGAGAAAATTCAAGAAGCCCCCCCGGATCGGGTGGCGGCTCTGAAAAGCGAGCGGCAGGCGCTCATCCGGGATGTGAATAAAGCCCGCTCAACGGAAAAGGCTAGAAAATCCTATATCGGGCGCATCGGCCATCTGGTCGCGCCGGTATTTGAACCCGTGGGCATTGAATGGCGGGGGAGTGTCTCGCTTTTGACCGGGTTTGTGGCCAAGGAGATCGTGGTCAGTACCATGGGGGTTTTGTATGCCGTGGATGCGGACGAGGCCGAATCCGAGGTATTGCGCGACGCTTTGAGAAATTCCGGCATGACGCCGCTTTCCGCGCTTTCCATGATGATTTTTGTGCTCCTCTATGTGCCCTGCCTGGCCACTGTTGCGGTGATCGCCCGGGAGACCGGGTCGGTCAGATGGGCGTTTTTTAATGTGGCCTACACCACGGGTGTGGCTTGGATCGCCGCATTTATTGTGTATCAGGGCGGGCTTGCGCTGGGGTTTGGCGCTTAGTTTTAAGAGCTTCGTATAAGGCGGCTTTATGCCGCCATCACGGTATTTTTGCTTAATTCGTATCGTACTCGTACTCGTACTCGTAATCGGCTTTTAATTTTTTCGAGTACGATTACGAGTACGAGAACCGTCCCGCTTTCGCGGGACTGAGTACGATGAAGCTCATCTATCAGGCCGCATCAGATGCTTCTTCCGCTTCGGGCATCCGCTCCACCAGCTCAAAGTCGATGGCATCGTTTTCCAGTTTGGCCTGAATCCGGCTGTACTCGGGGATATCCCCCTTGAGAATGGCCATGGACAGCGGATTTTCAATATACTGTTGTATGGTCCGCTTCAAGGGCCGGGCCCCGTAAACCGGGTCAAAGCCTCTTTCCGCCAGCATATCTTTGGCATCATCCGCAAGCTCCAGTTCAATGTTTTTCTCGGACAGCCGCTTCTGCAGATACGTCATCTGTATATCCACAATGGAGCGGATCTGTTCATGGCTTAAGTTATGGAAGATAATGGTCTCATCGATCCGGTTCAGGAATTCCGGTTTGAAATTGGCCCGCAGGGCCTGCATGACCTGGTCTTCCATTTCTTTTCGCCGCGCCTCGCTGTATTCCTGGAGCAGATGGCTGCCGACGTTTGATGTCATGATAATCAAGGTGTTTTTAAAGTCCACGGTTTTCCCCTGACCGTTGGTCATCCGGCCGTCATCCAGGATCTGGAGCAGGGCGTTGAACACATCCGGATGGGCTTTTTCGATTTCGTCAAAAAGCACCACGGAATAGGGGCGCCGCCGCACGGCTTCGGTCAGATAGCCGCCCTCTTCATAGCCGACATATCCCGGGGGTGCGCCGATCAAGCGGGATACGGCGTGCTTTTCCATGTACTCGGACATATCGACCCGCGTGATGGCCTGCTCGTTATCATAGAGAAATTCGGCCAGCGCTTTGGCCAGCTCGGTCTTGCCCACACCGGTCGGTCCCATGAAGATAAAGGAGCCGATGGGCCGGTTCGGGTCCTGCAGGCCGTAGCGCGCCCGGCGCACGGCATCGGAGACCGCGCGGACAGCCTCCTGCTGGCCGACCACCCGCTTTTGCAGGCGCTCTTCCATGCGAACCAGCTTTTCGCGCTCGCCTTCGAGCATCTTCTGAACCGGTATGCCGGTCCATTTGGAGATAATCTCGGCCACGTCCTCGGCGCTGACTTCCTCGCGGAGCATTTTGCGCTGGGACTGGATTTCCGCCAGCTTGGCGTTGTTTTCCTCAAGTCGGGTGCGCAGCTCGTTTCGCTTGCCGTAGCGGATTTCCGCCACCTTTTCATAATTGCCCTCGCGCTCGGCTTTCTGCTCCTCTGTGGTCAACTGATCAAGCTCGGTTTTAATGGAGCGAATCTCCTGGATGACCTCTTTTTCATTCTGCCAGTGGGCGTTCATCTGGTTGTATTCTTCTTTAAGGTTGCCTAGCTCCTTGTCCAGTTTGCTTAGCCGTTCCCTGCACGCCTTATCGGATTCCTTTTTCAACGCCTCACGTTCAATCTCAAGCTGCCTGATCCGCCGCTGGATTTCATCAATTTCCACCGGTTTGCTGTCAATTTCAATCCGGAGCCGGGAGGCGCACTCATCGATTAAATCAATGGCCTTATCCGGCAGGAACCGGTCCGTGATATATCGATCCGACAGGGTGGCGGCCGCGACAATGGCGGAATCCTTGATTTTGACCCCGTGATGAACCTCATACTTCTGCTTCAAACCGCGCAGAATGGAGATGGTGTCCTCCTTGCTCGGCTCATCCGTAAATACGGGCTGGAAACGGCGCTCCAGGGCCGCATCCTTTTCAATATGCTTTCTGTATTCGCTAATGGTGGTCGCACCCACGCACCGTAAGGTGCCCCGGGCCAGGCCGGGTTTGAGCATATTGGAGGCATCCACTGCCCCTTCGGCCGCACCGGCGCCCACCAGGGTATGCAACTCGTCGATAAACAGGATGATTTTGCCCTCAGCCTTTTCGACTTCCTTGACTACGGCTTTCAGGCGGTCTTCGAATTCACCCCGGTATTTGGCGCCGGCCACCAGGGTGCCCATATCAAGGGCAATCAGCCGTCGGTCCTTAAGGGATTCAGACACATCGCCTTCTATGATTCGCTGGGCCAGTCCTTCAACGATGGCGGTTTTCCCAACCCCGGGTTCGCCGATTAAAACCGGGTTGTTTTTCCGACGCCGGGAAAGTACCTGCACGATCCGACGGATTTCATCATCCCGGCCGATAACCGGGTCTAGTTTGCCCCGCCGGGCCTCGTCGGTAAGATCCCGGGTGTATTTTTCCAAAGCCTCGTATTTATCCTCGGGGTTCTGGTCGGTGATGGTCTGGTTGCCCCGGATGTCAGATAACACCTGAAGGATGGCATCCCGTTTGATGCCATGCCGGGCAAGCATTTGCGCCAGATTGCTTTGCTTTTCCACGACAATGGCCAGGAAAATATGTTCAATACTGACATACTGGTCCTTCATCTGGTCAGCTTCTTCAAACGCCTTTTCAAGGACCTTCCGGGTTCTCTGGGATATATAGATCTCCCCGGCCGCCCCTTCGACCCTGGGAAGTTTTTCAAGCAGGGGCTTTAGCTCTTGGCTGATATTGTCCGGGGTGACCCCGATCTTACGCAGGATCGAGCCGGCAATCCCGTTGGGATCATCCAGCATGACCGCCAGTAAATGCTCAGGCTCAATCTGTTGATGTTTATAGCTGGAAGCCCTTGATTGGGCCTCCTGAATCAATTCCTGGGATTTTATTGTAAATTTATCAAATCGCATTTATCCAGACCTCCTTTGTGGCCGTGATATTTTATTTTCGTTACTTTTCAGTTAGTTAAGATAAGCACGAAAGGGTCAATGTCAACAGCGGGATCAGGATGAAAAATGAATATACATTTTTATTTGATTTTAATTGTGAATTTGCCTACATTAAATAAAAAAACAAAACAAATTCATTCGTTTTCAAACCATACAGTCGATTTTCGGAGTCTCCCGCCGTTGCAGCATGGCAACAAAAACAATCGCCTGTTCGCATTTTTTTTCATAGCCTACCGGTTCACGCCAACAGACTGTTTAATACCGTTTTTTTGCGAAAGACCGTATCCCATTGGGTTTGGCGCAAAGGCGGTGGACCCCCGCAGATTATTCCCGCTAAAGCGTATCCGCATGGTATGATTGGATGTGATGAAAAAAGGAAAAGACTTACCATGGATTCGAATCGGCCCCTGTCACAAAGTAAACGTCCAATGAAAATGCGCCAGCCGGTCAAATTGTATGACTTGCTTGATAGTCAGGACATTGATGCGGTGTTTGGAGAAATCAGTCACATTATGGGGCTATCGGGCGCAGAGGCCGTTGAAGCCCCATTTTCCAATGTGTATCAGGATGTGGTGCGTTTGTTTCGCGGTGAATATTCCGGCTACCAGGCATCCAATACCAAATACCACAACCTCGAACACACCCTGATGGTGACCCTGGCAACCGCCAGGCTTATCCATGGATGCGCAGAAGCGGGGTATGATTTTGATACAGAAAATATCCTGATTGGCCTTTTGGCCGCTCTATACCATGATGTCGGTTTAATCCAGGCGGACTATGACAAAAGCGGCACCGGGGCAAAATATACGATTGGCCATGAAAAGCGCAGTGTGGCTTTCATGCGGAGCAATCTGGCCCATTGGGCATTTACCCCCGCTCAGATGGATGATTGTGCCGCCTTGATCAAATGCACCAATCTCAAGCTTGATGTGGCAGAAATCGGATTCCGAAACCCGTCCCTGGCATTGATTGGCAAAATCGTCGGTTCATCAGATTTATTGGCCCAGATTGCGGATCGCCAATACCTGGAGAAGCTGTTTCTGCTTTTTAAGGAATTTGAAGAGGCGGGGATTCCCGGTTTCGTCACTGCGTCAGAGCTTCTTGAAAAAACGGAAGACTTCTATCATCATGTTGCTCGGAAGCGGTTTTACGAAGATTTTGGCGGCCTTTGCGATCATATGCGGTTTCATTTTAAAAAACGCTGGGGAATTGACCGGGATCTGTACGCAGAGGCAATAAACAATAATATTGAATATTTAAAGGAGATGATGAATGCCGACGGCTCGGGCCGTGATTTATACCGGGATTTTTTGAAGCGCGGAAGAATCAGGTCTTCTGATTTTCCAGAGGCTTCGGAGTAGCGACATATTATTCAACCCCTTTTCCAAGGAGCAGGAAATGACCAAACAATTGTCGTTTACCAAGTATGAACGCAAAATTTTACCCGATTATCGTCAACGGATCAGCTCTGCGGAATCTACTCAGGATGTGAAGAATTTTTTTGTCTATATGGTGGGGACATTATTCAGTGAAATTTTTTCTGATAAGATTTTGCTTGAAGAAAGCGATATCAAATTGACGCCGGAAAAATCGGCCGGATATCAACTAAGTAAGCGGCTTCGCGGCAAACGCGAATTTTCAGATATATGGGAGGGCTCTGATCTGTCCGATCTTTTGCATCGAATGGCGGAAGTGGCCTGTAAACGCTACCGGCATCTGGAGAAGCACCCGGAGCGGACCCTGTCCAGGATGCGCAAATAATATGGATGGCTTCCCAAAATGTCCAATATCTTTGTTGCGCTGCATCCCTCAAAATTTTACGTACAAGTCAGTACGCTGCATTCCTCGGGATTTGCGCGCCGCGATCTTGAACATTTTGCTTTGCCACCCTAAAATCAATTTTTCATGCGACTGTCAATACGCTGCCCACTGATGGAAGTCCGGCGCCTCCCGCAGGCTTTCATATAAAGCGATGCCCACAGCGGTGGAGAGGTTTAAGCTGCGGATGGGTCGGCCAATAGGAATGTGATAGGTCTGATCGGGCCTGAATGCCTGCTGGATTGCCGGCGGCAGGCCGCGGGTCTCGGAGCCGAAAAACAGGAAAAGCCGGCTGGCGGTTTTGGGGATCTGCCAGACAGGCTGACTGCCGGTTTTGGTTAAAACGACGGCATCAGACAGAGAACTGCCGATTTTTTCTGAAAATTCTGCAAAATTCGTCCATACGGACAGATTGACCTGATCCCAGTAGTCAAGGCCCGCCCGTTTGACCTCCCGGTCTGCCAGGGAAAAGCCTAACGGTTTGATTAAATGCAGATATGCACCGGCGCCAAGGCAGGTTCGGCCGATATTGCCCGTGTTCCAGTGAATTTCAGGAGAGACTAAAACCACATGGCGCTCAAATGGCTGCGGCATCAAAAGGTTCGCGGTTTGCAGATAATCTCCCGGATTTGAATATCAAAAAAGTTGGACTGGTTGGCGGGTTTAAGGACCAGCGCCGTATCTGCGCCTTTGCCCGTGCCGCCGATGGCGATGATGTCGTTTCCGGACAGTGCCCCGGCGTCTGCCGCCATAACCGAGATTTCAACAGCCACCTTGGTCCCCTGTCCGAACAGGCGCAGGGTATCGGCCATCAGCAGCACCGGGTAAATGCCCGTATATTTTTTGGCCAGCGCGCGTTCAACCCCGGAAAGGGCGTGGGTGGCCTCCACCACTTTCACACCTTCCTCTTCAAGGTCCCGCCGGACGTCATCCTTCATGGTGCTCTGGAAGGGTTCCTTGAAGCCGCAATGATATGTCACCGCCGTAATATTGAAGCCTTTGAAAGTCTCCAGCGCCCGGTATGCGGCGTCGCCGGAGGAAGATGCCACCACCACTTCAGTGATGCCGAGTTCCCTGCCGCGGTCAAATGCGAATTCAAGTGTTTGCTGGGTGTTGATTTTGCCCGGTTCTTCGAAAGTAGACAACAGTTTGGACATACTCATAAGCGGCTTCCCTCATTCATGCTTTTCATTGGCTGAATAATTTATTATATTTTTATGTTAGATATATGGGAAAATGGTAAAACAGGTCAAGCCAAAAGGTTGATTTTATGAAGAGCAGAAAGACGGTTTATTATGATTATTGATGCGCATACCCATATTTTCCCGGATTTCATCTGTGCCAACCGGGGGGCCTATTTTGACGGTGAGCCGGAATTCAAACTGCTTTATGACTCCCCGAAATCAAAGCTTGTCACGGCAGACGCGCTGGTGGCGGAAATGGATGCCCAGGGCGTTGATCGGGCGATTACATTTGGGTTCCCCTGGCACCACCCGGAAATATTCAAGCCGCACAATGACTGCATCATGGATGCGGTCGCGCGCTATCCAGAGCGGATCAAAGGCTTGTGCTGCCTGGATGTGTTTGCCGAAAATGCGCTTGATGAGGTGGAACGCTGCATTGCCGGCGGTCTTTCAGGTGTGGGGGAGCTGGCATTCTATCAGTCCGGCTTTGAATCCGAGACCCTTGAGCGGCTCGCACCGGTGATGGCCTTTTGCCGGGAAAAAAAGCTGCCGGTGATGATCCACACCAATGAGCCCATTGGGCATATGTATCCGGGCAAGACCCCGAACAGCCTGTCCCAGATCTATGAGCTGATCAAGCGGTTCCCGGATAATGTGATTATCCTGGCCCACTGGGGCGGCGGGCTGTTTTTTTATATGCTGCTGAAAAAGGAGGTCAGCGAGACTCTGGCCAATGTGTATTTCGATACAGCGGCATCACCGTTTCTATATACCCCTGAGATCTATCAGGTGGCCGAGCAGGTGGCCGGTGCGGAAAAAATTCTCTGGGGAACGGATTATCCACTGATTAAACCCGACCGGTATTTTCGCGAAATCGAAAAAAGCGGTATCAGTGAAACCGGCAAAAAACAGATGATGGGGGAAAACACGGCCCGGCTGTTTTCGATGGCGGGATGATGATGGCCGAGGAAATGAACGAAATGATTGGGCGCCTGCGCCAGCAGGCACGGAAAATCGCCGCCCGGCAGCCGCAGCCGGATTTTTATAAGGATTTTCCCGGTGAAGTGGCGGAATCCGCCGACTGTTTTCAGGCAGATGCCACGGTCCTTCAGCTGAAAGCCTTCGTGGCCGATGCAATCGACAATGATTTCGGCCACGGCATGGACCATGCCCGAAAAGTGGCTCTGGATGCCGGGGCGCTGGTGGCCATTGAAGGTCGGGCGGCCGACTTTTCAGCCGATTTTGTGGCGCTTCAGATCCAGATGGCCCATTGTGCGGGTTTATTGCATGATATTGAGCGCAAACAGAAGGATCATGCCCGGCAGGGGGCGATATATGCCCGGAAGATACTGGCTGACTATCCGTTTTCAGAT
Organism: Desulfosalsimonadaceae bacterium; assembly: GCA_035312245.1. Taxonomy (GTDB): domain Bacteria; phylum Desulfobacterota; class Desulfobacteria; order Desulfobacterales; family Desulfosalsimonadaceae; genus M55B175. The sequence continues at coordinate 4,402 of DATGCF010000160.1, read as the reverse complement.
CGGCAGATAGACCATATCTGTGTGGCCATTGCCAACCACGAGGCGTTCGGCGAATGCATGGAAATGCCGACCACCGCCTGCCGGATACTGTCCGACTGCCTCTATGATTCGGATAAATTCCGATTCGGACCGGACAATTTTACCCATACGGTATGGGATATGGTGGCGCTTTCAAATATTTCTCTGGAGCGGTTTGTGGCTCTCTACCCGCGGGGTCTGAATTTTTTAAGAAAGATCAGGCACACCTTTCGGTCCCCCACCGGCCGGCGTTACGGCCCCCAATTTATTGATCTCGGCCTGGCCATCGGCGAGGAACTCTATGCCTACATGCAAACCGAAATAGGGCTTTCCAGCTAAAAATAAATTGAGACCGTCTTACTCTTAATCATCATCTTAATGGACTCAAGTTCCTTTATAGCCTTTTCTATGCGGCGGATGTCCCCTGGCGTTGCTGATGCTTGGCGGATACAATCGGTGTGTTGAACACCAGGGCGGAATAGTCATCCGATCGCTGAATGTCTAAATTCATCGAGTCCCGGTCAATCTCAAAATAACGCGAAATCACCTCCAGCAGTTCTTTCTGGAGATTTTCCAGCATGTTATCCGTTACCTCCAGCTTGTCGTAGACCAGGGCAAACTTCAGCCGTTTTTTGGCCACTTCCTTGCTTTCCGGCTTATTGATCAGTTTTTTCAGCAGATCATTGAGTTTCATTAGGCATCCTTATTTTTTCGAGCAAGCTTTTTTCCAATTTTTTTCCAGAAGCCCTTCTGCGCCAGCGGATTCTCAACAGGTAGATCCGGATGCCCGTTGAGCCGCATCGCGATACGCTGAAAAGCCATGCCGGCTTTTGACTCTTTGTTGGAAATGAGCGAAGTGCCGGTATTGCTGGAGATCACCACCAGCTCATCCATTTCCACCAGGCCCACCAAATCAATGGAGAGAACGTCCACAATGTCTTCGTGGCTTAACATATCCCCGCTTTCCACCATCTTGGGAACGATACGGTTGACCACAAGCTTCGGGGTGATCGATCGCGCATAGAGGAGCCCGATCACACGGTCCGCATCCCGGACCGCAGAAACATCCGGGGTACAGATGACCACCGCCTCGTCGGCGGCGGCAATTGAGTTTTTAAACCCGTGCTCAATTCCGGCCGGGCAGTCGAGCAGCGTGAAGTCAAACTCCTTGCGGAGTTTGTTGGTCAGCCAAACCATGTTTTCCGGTTTGATCACCTCCTTGTCATCGCTCTGGGAGGCTGGAATCAAAAAAAGGTTGTCGATCTTGCGGTCTTTAATGGCGGCCTGCTTTAATTTGCAGCGGCCCTGGATGATATCGACCACATTGAAGACGATGCGGTTTTCAAGACCCATGACCACATCCATATTTCGAAGGCCGATATCCATGTCCACAATGGCGACGCGTTTGCCCTGCTGGGCAAGGGCGGCGCCGATGGACGCGGTGACGGTGGTTTTACCGACACCGCCTTTTCCCGATGTCATAACAACGACTTTACCCTCCACAATACACCTCTTTTTTTAAGTTTTATTGGGGTTAATTGTTATGGGCATTTTACCTATCGTACTGCTGGCCATGTGAGTTGTTTGAAGGGGTTGTTGGCCAAATAGTCATCAACCACGATGGCCTGGTCGTCAATATAGGCGAATTCCGCATTGCCGCTGCCGCCTGAGCCAAGCCCGGCCGCAACAATACCGCCGATCTGGACCTGGGTGGGACGGAATTGAAGAGCCATGACAATGGCATCCTCGTTGTCCGGCTGGCCGGCTTGGGCTTTGCCGGAAAGGGTGCCCATCACCAGGATATCGCCGCCGGCAACGACCTCAGCGCCGGGATTTAAGTCGCCCATGATAATCAGATGATTTTTGGCCACGATTTTCTGCCCGGATCGCACCCGTCCGGCGATCATCAGGGCCTCGCTACGATAATGGTGCCAGGCATTGCCCAGGTCCTGATTCCTTATACGCTCCTTGTTGACGGTCTTTTTCTTTTCCGGCGGCTTGGAGACTTGCCCCACCTGGAACCGTTCCTTTAAAAACGCGCCCAGTTCCTGAATTAATTGATCCGAGTCGGCCGATTTACCCGGATCAATAATGACCCGGGCGTTGACCGCCAGGTGCTTGAGGCGTTCAAATGGTTTGATCAGCGCGGCCTGCAGCCGTTCAACCGGTTGGGTCGGGTCGATGGTCACCCAGAGGCTGTCGCCGACACCTTTGAGCCTTACGGGGAGATCTTCATTTGAATCCATATAAATTTGCGCCATTCAGGTTGGGATAACATAAAACCATATATTTAGTATATCTCATATACTAGGGATACAATATATATGTCAAGAACAAAAAGATCAGGTGTTTGAAAGAAAATAACTGTTCACGGTCCTCAGTTTACAGTTCACGGTTTTTACTTAATGTATTAGTTAATGCCTGCAGCATTTTTGATATCGATTCTATTTCACGAATCAGATCTTTCGCATCATTACTGGAGAAAATCTTAATCTGGGACGAAATGTAAATCTGTGTTCTGAGTTCTGCTGCTGAACCTTTTGCAATATTTAAAAATCGTAGGAAATCTTTAACACTACCTCTTTCACTCCCTTCCGCAATATTTGAGGCAATTGATACTGACGCACGAAGCATCTGATCTTTAAGTCCATAATCATGACAGTTTCTTAATAATTCATAGAGATGAATTGTTAAACTGCATGATTTTTTCCAGACTTTCAACTCTTCAAAAGAAGAACTCATAATTACATTTTGCTTCCTGTCTGCCGACAGGCGGATCTGTTTTTATCAACTGTAAACCGTGAACCGTGAACCGTGAACGGTTACAAAAGAAAAATCAACCGCCCAAAGCGACCGCCGGCATTTCAACCGCTGCCCCATTGCTTGCGGCAATGGCGTTCAGCTTGCCCATGGTGATGGGCAGAAGCGTCATAATAAAGAATTCGGCGGTTTTGATCTGGCCGTAATAAAAGCCGGCATCCTTGTTTTTTTCGGCCTTTTCCTTCATCTGGGCCGGATCGCTGCTTTTTGCCAGTTTTTCAAGTTTGCGCGATGCGGCTGTCGCCCGCCAGAGAAGCATCCAGGCCACACTTACGTCACCGGTGACTTCAAGAAAGGGGTGGGCAAATGCAAAGGCATTGAGGATGTTGTCTGACATGGCGGTTTTGGCCAGATAAAGGGCGATTTCAGAGAGCCGGGAGATGCCCTCCTCGACTTTTTCGGCCATATCCTTCACCGCTTCAATCTCTCTGGCGGCATCGGTGGTCTTCTGCATTTCGCTTAAGTAATCCAGGAACGGCTGGCCCTTTTTCATGCCGAGCTTGCGGCCCAAGAGATCCATGGCCTGAATCCCGTTGGTGCCCTCATAGAGCATGAAAATCCGGCAGTCCCGCATCAACTGTTCCACAGGGTATTCCTTGATATAGCCGTAGCCGCCGTAGACCTGCACCGCATGGCTGGTTACCTCAAGTGCCTTATCCGTAATATAGCCTTTGATAATCGGGGTCAGGATGGCGGAGCGGTCGGCGTATTTTTCCCTGTCCGCCGCCTCTTCTGCCAGATGCTCCATATCATAGATGAGTCCGCCGTAATAGATGAGGCTTCGCAGCCCATCCACATAGGCCTTCATGGTGGTTAGCTGCCGCCTGACATCCGGATGCTGGATAATGGGGACATTCGGGGCTTCCGGATCTTTTCCGGCCAGCAGGTGTTTGCCCTGGATTCTTTCTTTGGCGTAATTGGCGGCATACATATAGGCCGCCGAGGCCGTGGCAAACCCCTGGAGGCCGACCAGCTGGCGGGCCTCGTTCATCATCAGGAACATGGCCCGCATGCCCTTGTTTTCCTCACCCAGCAGGGTGCCGATGCAATTGCCTTTGCCGCCCAGGGCCAGGGTACAGGTGCAGTTGCCGTGCAGGCCCATCTTTTCTTCAATGTTGGTGCAGACCACATCGTTGAATTCGCCCAGGCGGCCGTCTTCATTGACCCGGTATTTGGGCACCAGAAAAAGGGATATCCCCTTGGTGCCGGCGGGCGCCCCTTCGATGCGCGCCAGAACGGGATGCGCAATGTTTTCGACCATGTCATGTTCGCCGCCGGAGATGAAAATCTTGGTGCCGGTGATGGAATAGGTGCCATCGTCGTTTTTGACTGCTGTGGTCTCCAGGGCCCCCACATCCGAGCCGGCATTGGGTTCGGTCAAAAGCATGGTGCCGGACCATTCGCCGGAGTAGAGTTTTTTAAGGTAGGCCTGCTTCTGTTGATCCGTGCCAAAGGTCTCAATCAACTGGGCCGCCCCGTGGGTTAAGCCGTGATAGAGCATGAACGCGGGGTTTGCCCCGTAAAAGTATTCGTTGGCCGCAAGGGATACGGTCTTGGGCATGCC
>DATGCF010000159.1:0-24722 GCA_035312245.1 Desulfosalsimonadaceae bacterium | reverse complement strand
ACTGGGTTTGGCTGATCGCACTGCTTGCGGTCATCGGCGTTGGATTCGGGTTTTATCTGCGCCAGCTCTCCTTCGGCTTGGGTGTTACCGGTATGAGCCGGGACGTGTCCTGGGGATTCTACATTGCACAGTTCACCTTTTTGGTTGGTGTGGCGGCCTCGGCGGTGATGCTGGTGATTCCATATTACCTGCACGATTATAAAAAATTCGGAAAAATTACGGTTCTGGGCGAATTTCTGGCAGTTTCCTCGGTGATCATGTGTCTGCTGTTTATCATTGCTGACCTTGGTCAGCCCATGCGGCTGTTCAATGTGTTGATCCATCCGACCCCCCATTCCATGCTCTTCTGGGATATGATCGTGTTGAACGGCTATCTGCTGTTAAATATCGTGATCGGCTGGAATGTGCTGGAAGCGGAAAGAAATGATGTCCCGCCCCCGCAGTGGGTCAAGCCCTTGATCTATTTGTCTATTCCCTGGGCCATCAGTATCCATACGGTCACCGCTTTTCTGTACTGTGGTCTGCCCGGCCGGGGGTTCTGGCTGACCGCCATTCTGGCCCCCCGCTTTTTGGCATCGGCCTTTGCCGCGGGCCCGGCATTTCTCATTCTTCTGGCATTTATCGTCCGCAAATTTGCCAAATATGATGCGGGCCGTGAGCAGATTCAGACCCTGGCCAAGATCGTCACCTACGGTGCGATCGCCAACATATTTTTCTTTCTCTGCGAGGTGTTCGTCGCGCTCTACAGCCAGATTCCGGAGCATACCGCCCATCTCCAGTACCTGTTCTTCGGCCTGCACGGCCATGGCGTACTGGTGCCCTGGATGTGGACCTCGATCTTTCTGATGATGGCGGCCATCATACTGCTGATAATTCCTGCGGCCCGAAGAAATGAGGCGGTCCTGGGGGTTGCCTGTGTGGCGATTTTCGTCGGCATCTGGATTGATAAGGGCCTGGGCATGATTTCCGGCGGATTTATTCCCAACCCGCTGCACCATGTCCGGGAATATGTGCCCACGGTGCCGGAAATCATGATCACCATTGCGGTCTATGCCACCGGATTTCTTATCCTGACGATTCTTTACAAAGTCGTCGTGGGCGTCAAGCAGGAAATCGGGGAATAAGGCACCCGTTTCAAACATATCTAAAGGGTTCATTCTCTGGGGTGAACCCTTTTTTTATTGACAAAATGAAAGTTTACTTTATACTTTTTCAGTTTATAATATAAAATATAAATAGGTGGAGGATATATATCATGTATGCGGTGATTGCCACAGGCGGCAAACAGTATCGGGTAAAAGAAGGCGAGGTTCTCCGCATTGAGAAAATGCCGGGAAATGTGGGTGAATCGCTGGCGTTTGATAAAGTGCTGCTTTTATCAGACGGCAATGAGCTGACCATCGGGGAACCCACAGTCCCCAACGCCTCAGTCAATGCCCGGATTGTGGAGCAGGGAAAAGGAAAAAAGGTTCTGGTGTTCAAGTATAAACGGCGGAAACGATCCCGCAGCAAACAGGGCCATCGACAACCGTTTACGGCGGTTCAAATCGATAGTATCAGTCAATAAGGAGTTAAACATGTCACATAAAAAAGCAGGCGGCAGTTCGAAAAACGGCCGGGATAGTAATGCCCAGCATCGGGGGGTTAAGCGATACGGCGGCCAAGTCGTTAAAGCCGGCAACATCCTGGTCCGTCAGGTGGGCACCAAGATTCACGCGGGCCAGAATGTGGGTATAGGAAAAGATTATACCCTGTTTTCAAAAATTGACGGCCGGGTGGCATATGAGCGGCAGGGCCGGTCCAAGAAGCGGGTCAGCGTTTACGCCGTGTGAAATTCATTGATGAAGCCGTAATTCATGTCAGCGCCGGAAACGGCGGGCCGGGGTGTGTCAGCTTCAGGCGGGAAAAATACGTGCCCAAAGGCGGTCCGGACGGCGGGGATGGCGGAAAAGGCGGGGATGTGATCATCCAGACCGCTGAGCGGCGGCGCACCCTTTATCAGTTTCGTTATAAAAAACATTTCAAAGCAGCCAACGGCGGCCCCGGCCAGGGCAAACAGAAGACCGGCAAAAACGGGGAAAATGTTATCATCGAAGTTCCGCCGGGCACCATTGTCCGGGAATCGGAAACCGGTAACCTGGTCAAGGATTTCACCCAAGCGGGCGAATCCATTGTGATCGCCAGGGGCGGGGCCGGCGGCCGGGGGAACCGGCGCTTTGTCAGTTCCACCAACCGGGCTCCCCGCCATGCCCAACCCGGTCTGCCCGGGCAAACCCATTCTCTGCAATTAGAACTCAAACTCCTGGCCGATGTCGGCATTATCGGTTATCCCAACGCGGGCAAATCGACATTAATCAGCCGAATTTCCTCGGCACAACCCAAAGTCGCGGATTACCCGTTCACCACCCTTAGCCCCGCCTTGGGCGTGGTGACCCCCAAAAGCGGGGAACCCTTTGTTGTGGCTGATATCCCTGGATTGATTGAAGGGGCCCACAAGGGCGCGGGGCTTGGGGATAAATTTTTAAAACACGTGGAACGCACCCGGGTGCTGCTCCATTTAATCGATGCCGCGGCCATTGAGCCGGCTGATCCCATGTATGCATACAACGCCATTAATCGCGAGTTGGCCGGCTATCAGCCAAGCCTTTTGGATAAGCCCCGGCTCGTGGTTTTAAATAAAATGGATCTGCCGGAGGCCCATGGCCATGCCGAGCGCTTCCAAGAGGCCTTCGGCGAGTTTCAGGTAATGCGTATTTCGGCTTATACCGGTGAGAATATTTCCGCGTTAATTGATCATTTAAATGAATTCATCAATGAATCAGCAGACAGGAAATAACCGATCCGACTATTTCCGATCGGCCCGGCGGATTGTGGTCAAAGTAGGCAGCAATGTGCTGACCGGTCCGGACGGCCTGGATCTCTTGGTGATCGAATCCCTGTCCGATCAGATCAACCGGCTGTTCCGAAAAGGCATTGAAGTGCTGCTGGTCTCTTCCGGTGCTATGGCCTCGGGGCAGAAAAAGATCGGACTATCCCGCCGGCCGGATGAGATCCCCAAGCGCCAGGCCATGGCCGCGGTTGGCCAGGCCGGGCTGATGCTGGCCTATGAAAATGCGTTTTCCAAATATGGGCGAAAAGTGGCCCAGGTGCTTTTGACCAGCGATGATTTAAGCGGCAGCCGGCGGCGGTATCTAAATGCCCGAAATACTCTGTACACGCTGCTTTCCTGGCGGGTGCTGCCGATTGTCAATGAAAACGATACGGTGGTGGTCGAAGAGATTAAGTTCGGTGACAATGACAACCTGTCCGCGCTGATTACCCTTATGATGAATGCGGATCTGCTGATTAATTTAACCGATATCGACGGCCTGTTTACCGCCGACCCGCGAACGCGGTCGGATGCGGAATTAATCGCCGAGGTCAGTAATATCAACCGGTCCATTGAAAAAATCGCCGGTGATATCCCCGGGGCGCTGGGGACCGGCGGCATGATGACCAAAATTCAGGCGGCCCGAAAGGTCACAACGGCCGGTGTCCCGATGGTGATTGCCAATGGCAGGGCGCCGGACATTCTGGAAAATCTTTTCCATGATAAGGCCCGGGGCACTTTTTTCGTGCCGGCCAAGGACAAGCTTTCGAACCGCAAATGCTGGATAGGCTTTACTGTTAAGCCCAAAGGTGGCATAAAAATTGATAATGGGGCGATCCTGGCCATCCGCGAAAAGGGTAAAAGTCTGCTTGCCGGCGGAATTATTGATGTTTCCGGAGAGTTCGGCGTGGGCGCGCCCGTGGAATTAACCGACAGGGAGGACCGGCGGCTGGCCGTGGGGCTGGTCAATTACAGCGCGGGGGATCTAAAAAAAATCATGGGATGCAACACCGCGCAGATCAAGGAGAGGCTCGGCCATAAGCCCTATGATGAGGTCATCCACAGGGATAACCTGACCGTGCTGGACCACTGCAATACCTAAGGGCCAAGGGAGAGGCTAATGTCAGTAGAAGAGACGATATTGAAAATCGCCGCATCGGCAAAGGCGGCCGCCGGGGAACTCGCCCGGTGTCCCACGGATAAAAAAAATGCCGCGCTGTTAAAAATCGCTGATCAATTGGAGGCGGATACAGAACGGATCAAGGCGGAAAATGCCAAGGATGTGGCTGCCGCCAGAGAAAACGGGCTATCCGCGGCCATGATCGATCGCCTGACCTTAACCGATGCAACCATCTCAGATATGGCCATGGGCCTGCGGGATGTGGTGAAATTAACTGATCCCGTGGGTACCACCAGTGCCACCTGGATACGGCCCAACGGCCTGGAGGTTTGCCGCATGCGGATTCCGCTGGGAGTGATCGGCATCATCTATGAGTCCCGGCCCAATGTGACCGTTGATGCCGCCGGACTCTGTCTGAAAGCCGGCAATGCGGTGATTCTGCGGGGCGGCTCCGAGGCCCTGCATTCCAACCAGGCTTTGGCCCGAACTATCGCCACAGCCCTATCCGATGTCGGGCTGCCGGAAGCGTGCGCACAGATCGTGCCGGTCCGGGACCGGGAGGCGGTCAATGTGCTGCTCCAGCAGGAGGCGCACGTCGATCTTATTATCCCCCGGGGCGGCGAGGGGTTGATCCGGTTTGTGGTGGAAAACTCCAAAATCCCGGTACTAAAACATTATAAGGGGGTCTGCCACGTCTATGTGGATAAATCCGCGGATCTTTCAATGGCCGAAGACATCTGTTTCAATGCCAAAGTGCAGCGGCCCGGGGTCTGCAACGCCATGGAAACCCTTTTGGTCCACCAGGATGCGGCACCGGCATTTCTGCCAAAAATGGCCGAGCGATTGACCGGTGCCGGCGTCGAGCTCCGGGGCTGCCCGAAGACCTGCGAGCTGGTCGCCAAGGCCAAACCGGCAGAAGCGGCGGACTGGTATGCAGAGTTTCTGGATCTGATCCTGGCGGTCCGGGTGGTAGACGATATGGCGGCAGCCATGGCTCATATCACCACCTATGGGTCCAACCACACGGAGGCGATCGTCACCTCGGATTATAACCGGTCCAGGCAGTTTATCCGGGAGGTGGATGCCTCCCTGGTTTTGGTCAATGCCTCGACCCGGTTTAATGACGGCGGCCAGCTGGGCCTGGGCGCGGAAATGGGGATCAGCACCTCCAAGCTCCACGCCTATGGGCCTATGGGCGTGGATGAGTTGACCACCACCAAGTTTGTGGCCTTAGGCAACGGGCAGCTGCGATCCTGATGGCGCATGCGGTGAAACGGGCCGGCCTGTTCGGCGGGACATTTAATCCCATCCATACGGGCCACCTGCGGGCGGCGGAGGAAGTTAAAAACGGATTTGGACTGGACTGCGTTTATTTTATCCCGGCGGCTCTGCCCCCGCACAAGGATACGGCGGGCCTTCTCAATGCCCGGGACCGGCAGGCGATGATCGATCAGGCGATTGCCGCCAATCCGGGCTTTTCGCTTTCCAGCGTGGAAATCCGGCGCCAGGGCAGATCCTATACCATTGATACGGTAAGGGCCTTTCAAGCCGATTCCGCCGGGGATACGGCGTATTACCTGATCATCGGCATGGATCAATTCTTTGAAATCGATACCTGGAAGACCTTTGAAGCCTTGTTTGATGAAATTCCCTTCATCGTCATGACCCGGCCGCCGGCATCCGGGACCGACCCACTGAAGCGGTTTGACGCTATGGCCGATCACGCGAAGCGGCATTTGGACAGCGGCTATCAGCCCCGGGTGGATGAGATGTGCCTGGTTCATGAGACCAAGCAGCCGATTTGGTTCTTCGAAGTCACCCCCCTGGCCATTTCATCCAGTAACATTAGGAAATTGTTGAAAAATCGGGAGTCAATCAAATATCTGGTAACAGATACGGTGGAGGCGTATATCTTAGCAAAGGATCTCTATGGATAGGGTTCATGAGGACCTGGGCGACCAGCTAAAACTCTATGTTCAGGCCGCCCTGGGAAGAAAAGCCAGTGATTTGCTGCTGCTCGATGTTCGGGAGCTGACCACCCTGGCGGATGTGTTTATGCTCTGCACCGGCCGGTCCAACCGGCAGGTTTCAGCGATCGCCGACCATATCCGGCGCTTTTTGAAAGACCATGGCATCCGGCCGCTTTACGTGGAAGGGATGAAGGAGGGCCACTGGGTGCTTCTGGATTACGGCCAGGTGGTCATTCATGTATTTTATGAGCCGGTCCGGCAGTTTTATGATCTTGAAAGCCTCTGGGCGGATGCCCGGCCGCTGCCGATTGACGATTTTGTCGAGGAGCTGCCGGATGATGATCAAACCGATGGAGCGACAACTTAGATGACCTGCATGCTGATGATACTGGACGGATGGGGCATAGATGAGCCCGGCGAGGCCAATGCCGTGTACATAGCAAAAACTCCGTTTTTGGATCGCCTTTCGGCCCAATATCCCCAAACCCGGCTCGCCTGCTCAGGCGAGGCCGTGGGATTGCCGGAGGGTATTATGGGAAATTCCGAGGTAGGGCACTTAAACCTGGGCGCCGGCCGGGTGGTCTATCAGGTGCTGTTGCGCATCGACCTGGCCATCAGAGACGGCTCGTTTTTTAATAATGAGGCGTTAAACGGGGCCATGGACAAAGTGCACGCCAATCAGTCGGCGCTTCATCTCATGGGCCTGGTCTCAGACGCGGGCGTGCACAGTCAGTTGAGCCATCTGTTCGCCTTAATCGACATGGCGGTCCAAAAGGGACTATCGCGGATTTACATCCACCCGATTTTAGATGGCCGGGACACCCCGCCTGACAGCGGGGTGACCTACATGGACCAGCTTAAGCAGTATATAAAAGACAAATCCAGTCCCAAAATCGCCACGATCTGCGGCCGGTTCTATGCCATGGACCGGGACACCCGGTGGGAGCGAACGGAAAAAGCCTATCAGCTCTATACCGAGGCGGCCGGCACTTTAGAAACCGACCCGGTAAAAGCGGTGAAAAATGCCTACGAGCGCGGGGAAACGGATGAATTCGTCGAACCCATTGCCATCACGGATGCCGCCGGGACGCCTGTGGCCACGGTAGGCGACGGGGACGGAATTATTTTTTTCAATTTCCGGCCCGATCGGGCGCGGCAGATCACGCGCACATTCACCGAAGCGGAATTTAGGGAGTTTGACCGCAAAGTGGCGCCGGAGCTTTGCGAATATGTCTGTATGGCCCAGTATGATGAAAACTTTACCCTGCCCGTAGCCTTCCCCCCGGTTCACCTCGATCAGATCCTGGGCGAAGTGGTCAGCTACCAGGGGCTTTCCCAGCTCCGTATTGCGGAGACGGAAAAATACGCCCATGTGACCTATTTTTTCAATGGCGGCGAAGAAACCCCGTTTGCGGAGGAGGACCGCCACCTGGTGCCCTCGCCGCGGGAGGTGGGCACCTATGATGAAAAGCCGGAAATGAGTGCCTATGAGGTGGCCGACCAGGTGGTTTCCTACCTGAAAATGGAAAAATATGATCTCATCGTTCTTAATTTTGCCAATATGGATATGGTGGGCCACTCCGGGGTCATGGAGGCGGCCGTCAAGGCCTGTGAAGCAGTGGACCGATGTGTGGATAAGGTGGTGACCGCCGCCCTCAAGAAGGGCGCGACGATATTGGTTACTGCAGATCACGGCAATTCAGAGAAAATGACGGATGAAAACGGCCAGATCCATACCGCCCATACCCTGAATCCGGTCCCCTGCATTCTGGTTTCAAATGATGACAGCCAGTTCCGACACGCCCGTCTTCGGCCCGGCATGCTGGGCGATATCGCGCCGACCATTTTGGAGATCCTGGGCATTGAAAAGCCGGAGAAAATGACCGGCAGGAGTCTGATTGAAAGCTGAGAAAAAGCCGTTGAGGTGCGCTATGGCGTCAGATGTACAAAAACCCTATGAAATGATTACCGATTACGCCACCGGCCGGGAAATCCCGGATATCGGGACGGAAACGCATCGGCAGGCGGTGGAGAAATACCTCCATGAACAATTGAATTATCCCTTGTCAAGTATCGGGGTCGACATTGAATTGGCGCTTAGTGTGGCAGGCGAGCCATATGATGCCCAGCTCGATTTGGTGATAACGGTTTCAGATCAGCCGCTTATGGTAATCAAATGTGCGGCCGGCTCCCTTGAGTCCAGGGAAAAGGAGGTTATCGCCGCCGCCCGCATAATGGGTTCCCTGCCCGTGCCCTATGCGGTGGTCTCGGACGGAAAAACCGCGGTGATATATGATGCGCTCAGCCGGAAAAAGATGGCCGAAGGCCTCGATCAGCTCCCGTCCTATGAGGCGGCCCAGGAATTTATCAAAACCTATGCGCCCGCCCCCATTCCCGAAGACCGGCGCGAACGGGAGAAAATTATATTCAAATCCTATGACAGCATGAATCTCAATGTGCAGCGATTTTTGAAAAAAGCTCCCCTTACATGAGCCGATGGACCGGCGGACGTTTTTATCTATTGGACACGCCCTAAGTCCCAACTTCATTTTTAAAACCTTTCTCTTGTAATCTCCTTATCCTTTTGGCATTGCTTTTTGTAGGGGAGTAACCGACGAATTATAAGTCATTGATTAGGATTTATTCCGAATTTTGATTCATTATGCCGGATGCGCAGATACAAAATAAGGCGATCGAGCTGATCAATCATTTAAACGCAGCGATCACCAATGTGCGGCTTTATCCGCCGACAAGCGCCCTGATTTCCCGTTCCATCGAACGCCTGAGCAGTTCCCTGGAATCCCTTCTGGCGATGGAATCCACGATGATCTATGCCGAGTCGGAGAAAAATCTATTGATCCAGGGCGAGCCGCTGCCTGAAAAAGAGCAGAAAAAGCCACAGATTCAATCCTTTTTGACCATGCTGTTAACCATGGGAATCAGAAGCTTAAGCTTTGAGCAGGGGGTGAGCGGAACGGAACTTAACGATTTTGTGCAGCTGCTCGGCAATCCTCCGGAAGAGGAGGAAAGCGCAGGTGAATTAAAAGACCTGCTGACCCAGAGAAGCATCTCTCACATCTTAATCGATGAGAAGATTTATGTGGAGCGGGGGGCCGGGCAAAGCATTCTGTCTGAAATGGATATTTCGGATGAAGATATCGCCCGGGCGGTTTTCGGTGAGCAGGAAATTTCCGGGGAGGCGATGGATACGCTGCGTGAACTGGCCAGGCAGCCGGAATGGCTGTCCCGGGTATTTCAGACCGGTGTGAAACAGGCGGCGGCGTCCGATGAGCAGATGCGATCAGACCTGTCAGAGCGGTTTTCCCAAATGATCGATGACCTGACGGATTTCTCTCCGGTGGATCGGCAGGCCGTTTCCGAGGCCATTATCGATGCCATGAGTGAGATGGACGACAGCGTGCTGCAGACCCTCTTGACCCAGAATTTGAATACCATATTCGGCGCCCGGTTTTTTGAGGAGATCGCCCGGAGCCTGGATCGGGAGACATTTAACCGGCTTCTGGAAAGAGTTGAGGAGATGATAGATACTGCACCGGCAGGGGCGGAAAAAAGTCTTAAACAGGTGCTGCAGGAGTTAAACGCCACTGATTCCACCCAGAACGGCCAAAAAACAGAAGCGCTTAACAAAGAAGAAAGCCCTGGCCTCAAAGACGCCGCACCAGCCGACGCGGCTGACGCCAAGCCCCCCAGAGAAGACGTAAAAACCGCGTTGAATCAGCTTTTAAAAGGCGATACCGAAGTATTGTCCCGGCTTTCCATGATGGCCGGGATTAACCAGGCGGTGGAAAAGCTTGCGGCAGGCGGCCGGGCGGAGACAATCAATGCGCTTTGTGACCGGCTGATGGAAGGGCTTGAAAGCAGCCAGCCGGCGGTCAAAGACGGGGCGGCGGAGATGGTCGCCAACATGGATCAGCAGTTGGCGGCAAATGATCGGTTGACCGAGCGGATCGAATGGTCGAAAAAGCTTTCTGAATGGATCAAGCAGGAGGCCGAGGTTTCTGTGGCATTTGAAACCGTGAGCCGCCAGCTCCAGGAAATGTCTGAAACCCTGATACAGAAGGACCGGGCAGAAGACGCGGCGCATATCCTGGAGGCCTATCATATCCTGGAGTCCGGAAATTTATCCAAGGATCAGGCCATTCAGGCGCTGGCCGCGAACATGTTGCAAAATTTGGCCACAGACGATATACTTGAGTTGCTTTTAAAAGAAAAACCCGGCCAAAGCCAAAAGGATGGCGAGGCGGATATCTACAGCCTGGTTATCCTGGGCACCACAACCATCGAACGCCTGCTGGACCGGTTGCGGGAAAGTCATAATCGACAGGAACGAAACCGGATTGTCCAGGTGGTCACCCGGATTGGCGAGCCGGCGCTGCAGTCCATTGTGGAACGCCTGAACCAGGAAGGCCCGTGGTACTATATCCGCAACCTGGTATTGCTCTTGGGCCGGATCGGCAATGTCGGTCATATGGCCTTGGTGGAACCGTTTTTAGATGATTCGGATTTTCGGATTCAGCGGGAGGCGGTGCTGGCGATTCAGAATTTCGGCGGGGAAAAGGCCGGCAAGGTCCTATTAAATCGATTGGATCGCGTCTCCGATGAAACGAAACCCATGATAATCTCTGTTTTCGGGCTTATGAATTACCGGGATGCCTTGCCGTATCTGATAATGTCACTTGAAAATCGGAGCCTCGGGCAGACCAAAGCGGCCTCTGTGGAAATAAATGCCAAAATCTGCGAGGCCTTGGGCCGGATGGGCGATGCCAAGGCCCTGCCGGTTCTTGAAAAAGTTGCCCGAACGCGGGGTTTTTTGGGGCTTAAAACCTATGATCCGAAAGTTAAGACAGCGGCGGAAAAGGCCCTGACCGAAATCTGCCGCAAATGATTGGCCATTGACGGCGAAACAGATTTGTAACAGGAGGAGTTGAATGCAGTCAATCGATCGCTCGCAGCAGGAAGCCAAGGTGGATCAGTATGTGGCGCAAAATGATACGGCGTCCGCGATAAGCCTATTATATGATTTGGTCGCCGCCTACGCCAAGGAAAAAAAATTCGAAAAAGCCGATGCCCTGCATAATAAAATGTATGAAGTCGATGCCATGGCATTGACCGAAATTGTGCGATCCAGTGAAATCATTGAGGCGGAAAAAAGCGAAATTTTAGATCCAGAGCATCTGGAATTGTGGTCGGACTTGTACAACCAGCTGAATACCACTGAAGCCAACGCCCTGTATTATTCCATGAAGTCCGCGACCTTTGAATCCGGCGAGACGATTATGGAACAGGGCCGGTTGAACAGCCGGATGTACTTTATCTTGAAGGGAGAGGTGAATGCCCTTTATACCCGCGGGGATACCGAAGTGCTGGTTAAAACCCTTTCCTCCGGTGATATTATCGGTCAGGCCCCGTTTTTCTCGGCCACGGTCTGCACGGTCACCATGAATGCCTCCAGCCGGGTCAAGGCAAGCTTTTTGGAAAACAGTGTGCTTAAACAATGGAAAACCGATGTGCCGGCACTTGAAGCCAATCTCTATGAATATTGCGTAAGAAAGGACAGGGTTAAACAGGAGATTGAAAATAAGCAGATGGAGCGCCGGACGGACAAGCGTTTGGAATTGGCCGGCCGGCTCTCCTTTCAGTTATTGGATAAAACCGGAAACCCCATGGGCAAATCTTATAAGGGAGAGATTGCCGATATTTCGGTAGGCGGCCTTTCCTTCGTGGTGAAAAGCTCCAAAGAGGAAACCCTTCGCCTGCTTTTGGGCCGCCAGATTCTGGTTAGCTTTGAATTGCCTTTAGTCTCCGGAGATGCCCGGTCGGTTAGTGAAAAAACCACCACCATTGCGATTCAGGCTTTGGTTTTTGACGATTATTCCATCCACGTCAAATTCCAGAGCAAAAAATCGCGGTCATTTATCGAGGACATTGACCGAAGCCGGGCGGTTCAACCGGCTTAACCTTTATTTGCCGGCCACCTCCTTGCCGCAGTGCTTGCATACCTTGGCGCGTTTTTTGATGATCTCCGCACAGAACGGACATTCCCGGGTGAAATGGCGCTCATGGATTTTTCCCACTGCCTCATCGGCTTTTTCCTGCAGGATGCGATTGCCGAAAGTGTAATTATTGATCAGTTCAATGGCATCCAGTCCGCCCAGATCCGCCGCCATATCAGCGGCTTTTAAACGCACCCGGGCCGGCTGGGAGGCATCCATTAGCATCTGCATGACCGTGACCTCATCTTTTGTCACGTAGCACTCCGCCAGAATGGAAAACCCCTTTTTGGTGCTTTCTTTCAGGGCCTCCCGTTCCGCCGTCACCTGATCGTCGATCACCTGGCCCTGCCCGCCGATGGGGCTGAATACGGGCATAGCTTCAAAATTGTTGTCATTGGGGCTTTTAATGCATCGATAGGAAGCCCTTTGGGAGAAGTTTTCCCACAGATTTTCCCATCCGTTGATATACAAGGGGCATTCATCGTTAAAACAAACATACATATAGGGCGAATCCCACCCCAGTCCGTCACTGAAAGCCACGGGCGGAATCTCCCAGATCTGCATTTCCGTGCCACAGTGCGGACAGATCGGTTTGACCTGGTCCATCATCCGTTCCAGAACCTGCTCTTTTGTCTCAAAATTCATTCAAAATCTCCTTTTATTCGCCACCTGATGGATAAATCCTCAGGGTTTTGGGTTATCCAGTGCTGTCTTCATCCTCATTCTCGTCGCTTTCTTCGCTGTCAAACAAATCCAGCGAACCCTCGTCAATTTCGGAGACATCACCGCTGTCCTCCTCATCAGAACTTTCAACCTGGTTGTCATCTGAGCTGTCCGCGTCTTCGGCGTCTTCTTTTATATCATCATTTAAGAGTTCATCCAGCGCCACGGATTCATCTTCCTCTGCCTCAGTCCGGGCCGCTTTTTCCTTCTTAAGGGCATCAATATCATCAAACGCGATTTCAATGGACTCCTGATCGGCCTGATTGAACAGCTCAATCACGGAATCGGCAATTTTATCGGCATATTCGGCCACCGGATACAAGTTCGGCGTGCGCAGGGTTTCGATCAGTTCATCCTTTCCCTCGGATACCGCAGCCTTGATTTTGTTGCCGTCATAGGCTTCTTCGCAGACCAGGGAAAATACGTCCTTGTCCAGTTCCGCAAATTCCTGAATGGTCACTTGCTGCGTTTTTTGGTCTTTGGTGACTAAGTACTTCTGCTTCATCCGGGGTCTCCTTCAAAAAATATGCCGTATTGCTTGCAATACGGCGATTTGATTGTTAATTTGAAACTCACAAAAAGCCTTTAATATCGATATAATAAGGCAAAATCAGGAGATGTCAACAATCTCTCACACCGTCTCTATCCTTATCTCTGGGTAAAATGGAAACCCAGGGGTGGTTCAGATTAGCGCGGAGACGGCCGGAGACGATGAGAAATAAAATATTGACGTGGATTTTCACCTTTTGGTATATCATCTGGAATACGGAGGGATGGCCGAGTGGCTTAAGGCGGCGGTCTTGAAAACCGTTGAGCGAAAGCTCCGTGGGTTCGAATCCTACTCCCTCCGCCACATCATGCATGCGGAGAGATGGCCGAGCTGGCTGAAGGCGCTCGCCTGCTAAGCGAGTATGGGGTGAAAGCTCCATCGAGGGTTCGAATCCCTCTCTCTCCGCCATTTCAACACATCTGCCTGGCCGATTTGTGGGTCAGGCTTTTTTGTATTTGCAGCCCTGCCAAAGCCCACGATCTGCAAGCGTCTGCCGGATCAGGTTAAGGGTTTCGGCTTTGTGGAGCGACCATGCCGGGGCCACGAGTTCATTGGGATGGGGGTCCCCGGTTAGGCGCTGGATCACCATATCCTCGGGCAGGCGTGCCAGGAAGTCGCACACGGTATCCACATATTCCGACTGAGAGAGGCATCGGTAATCCCCATTTAAATAAAGCCGCTCAATCGCGGTGCCTTTCACCACATAGAGCAGGTGCAGCTTGACGCCGTCAATTCCCAAATCTGACAAAAAATTGGCGGTCTCCAGCATTTCTTCCCTGCTTTCGTTGGGCAGGCCCAGGATCACATGGGCGCAGATGTTTATTCCCCGGTTGCGGGTGGCTGCCACCGCCTGCTCAAACGCCTTGACATCATGGCCCCGGTTGATTAAAGCAAGCGTTTCGTCATGGGCGGACTGCAGACCGTATTCTATCCAAACCAGATTATTTCTGGTATATTCTGAAAGAAGCGATAAGATATTCTCATTTACGCAGTCCGGCCGCGTGCCGATGGAAAGCCCGACCATGTCGTCCAGGGCCAGGGCCTCATCATAGAGCCGGCGGAGCGTTTCAACCGGCGCATAGGTGTTGGTAAAAGACTGGAAATACGCGATAAACTTCTTTGCCTTGTATCGCCTGGAAAGCGCCTGCTGGCTGTTTAGCACCTGCTGGGTGATTGAAAGGCCCTTTTGGTGGGCACCGGTACCGGAGCCGTAAGCATTGCAGAAGATGCAGCCATCCGATGAAAGGGTGCCATCCCGGTTGGGGCATGACATGCCCGCATCAATCGAAATTTTCTGCACGCGGCAGCCAAAGCGTTGCCGAAGATAGGTGTTTAGGTCATAATATCTTTGAATCATTGAAAAATCCTAAGTTCATGCATAACTTATTTATGTTTATAAATACCACAGGCGATCGTAAACCGCAATCAAACGGAGTTTGAACACACCAGATGGCAACCCATCCGAAAACATATGATGTAATCGTTGTGGGCGCCGGCCATGCAGGTTGCGAGGCAGCGTTGGCCGCTGCCCGCATGGGCTGCGGGGTGCTTTTAATGGCCATTGATCTGGACAAGATCGCCGCCATGCCCTGCAGCCCCTCCATCGGGGGTATGGCCAAGGGCCAGCTGGTCAAGGAAATCGATGCTTTGGGCGGTGAAATGGCCCGGATTACGGATCAGACCGCCATCCATTACCGGAAGCTGAATACCCGGAAAGGCCCGGCGGTCCAGTCCTCGCGGACCCAGAACGATAAAATCCGCTATCATATGGCCATGAAATCCGTGCTTGAAAAAACCCCGGGCCTGGATGTCAAGCAGGGGCTGGTGGAGCATTTGATCGTTGAAAACGGCTGCGTCAAGGGCGTTTTGGATCAAACCGGGTATGGATATGCGGCCGAAACCGTGGTACTGGCAACCGGCACGTTTTTGAGCGGCCTGGTGCATATTGGCGAAAATGCCTTTCAGGCGGGCCGCGCCGGCGAGTTTGCCGCCTACGGGCTGGCTGAGGACTTGAAGGCTTGCGGGTTTACCCTGGGCCGCATGAAAACCGGCACGCCGCCCCGACTGCATCGGGCAAGCATTGATTTCAGCCGCATGACGCGACAAGACGGCGACGCGGCGGCCGAGCCGTTTTCCTATTTTTCCAAAGGGTTTGCCATGCCCCAGCTGCCCAGCTACATCGGGCATGCGGATGAGCGCACCATCCGCATTGTAGGGGAGAATTTGAGGTTCTCCGCGTTGTACAGCGGCCGGATCAGCGGCGTATCCGCCCGATATTGCCCGTCCTTTGAGGACAAGGTGGTCAAATTTCCGGACCGCACCGCCCACCAGCTCATTTTTGAGCCTGAAGGCCTGGACACGGAGGAGATTTATGTGAGCGGCCTGGGAAACAGCCTGCCCATGGAAATTCAGCTCGAGGTGGTCCAGTCGGTGGAGGGGCTGGAAGCGGCCGAAATCCTGCGGCCCGGCTATGCCATCGAGTACGACTATGTCAACCCGGAGCAGCTGCTCCCCACCCTGGAGACCAAACGGGTTTCCAGCCTCTATCTGGCTGGTCAGATAAACGGGACCTCTGGCTATGAAGAAGCCGCCGCCCAGGGCCTTTGGGCCGGCATCAATGCCGCATGCCGGGTGCAGGACCGGCCGCCGTTTATTTTGGACCGGTCACAGGCGTATATGGCGGTCATGATTGACGATCTGGTAACTCGGGGCACGTCCGAGCCCTACCGGCTGTTTACCTCCAGGGCAGAATATCGGTTGATGCTGCGCGAAGACAATGCGGATTTCCGGTTAATGGAGATCGGCCATGCGTTCGGCCTTATCGGTAAGGATACCCTGGCCGAGGTTAAGGATCGCCAGGCACAGGTGGATGAAGAAATCCGCCGCCTCCGAAAAACAGTTATCAAACCCTCTGCTGAGGTAAATGAATATCTTAGGGGGCAACATTCAGCCGAGATTGATAATGGGGTGCGGCTGGATCAGCTGCTTAAACGAAGTGAACTCGATTATGACATTGTCTGCCGGTTCGGCGGCGGCCCGACGCCTGGAGATCCGCGGGTCATCCGGCAGGTGGAGATCGAGACCAAGTACGAGGGCTATATTCATAAACAGTTAAAGGCAATTGCCGAATTTCAGTCTTTTGAGAACCATAAAATACCGGCGGATTTTGATTACGCATCCCTTCATGGCCTGTCCAACGAGCTGCGGGAGAAGCTCTCACGTATCAAGCCCCTGTCCCTCGGCCAGGCCTCCCGAATCGACGGGATGACGCCCGCGGCCATCTCTATCCTTATGGTGGCGCTCAAATCCCGCGGCGTGGGTTGACGGCTTCGCAAAAAGTCCAATATCTTTGTTGCGCTGCATCCCTCGGAATTTCACGTACGAGTAAGTACATTGTATTCCTCGGGATTTGCGCGCCGCGATCTTGAACTTTTTTCTTTGCCGTCCCAGAATCAACTTTTTGAGAGTCCATCACGGGTTGACATTTCGCAAATGGGTATTAACTTATAAACAACTAAATTCCTTGATTTTATAGTAAATTTCGGTTGTAAAGGGGTAAATTTGTATGGCCCAGAAAGACTATTACGACATTCTTGGCGTCAGTAAAAATGCGAGCCAGGATGAAATAAAAAAGGCGTATCGGAAACTGGCCCGGAAATACCATCCGGATCATGCCGGGGGGGAGAAGGCCAGTGAGGATAAGTTTAAGGAAATCAGCGAGGCCTATGCGGTATTAAGCGATGAGGAAAAGCGAAAACAGTATGACACCTATGGGTCCGAGGATTTCCAGCAGCGATATTCCCAGGAAGATATTTTCCGGGGCTCCAATGTCGACGATATTCTGCGGGAGTTCGGATTCGGCGGGGGATCTTTTTTTGCCAATTTCGGCCGCGGCAGAAAGTCCGCCGGCCGCGGCGGCGCCCGGTTTTCGTTTGATCCGGAGTCGATTTTTGGCTTCGGGGGCGGCGGGGGCCGTCAGCAGGACACCGCCCAGATGAAGGGCGGGGATGTCGAGTCTGAACTGCCGGTTACCATACAGGACATTTTTCACGGGACCACGAAAACAATTTCGCTGCAGTCGCCCTCCGGCAGCAGCGAGCAGCTGACGGTGAAGATTCCCAAGGGGTGGATTACCGGCAAAAAACTGCGGTTTACCGGCCGCGGCCAGACCAGCCCCTATGGCGGACCGTCGGGCGATTTGTATGTCCGGTCCAAGGTGGTTAGTGACCCGGTTTATAAACACAAAGACCATGATTTATACATAGACCGGGAAATCAAGCTTACCGAAGCGCTCTTGGGAGCCAAAATATCCGTGCCTACGGTGGACGGTAAGCAGTTATCCCTAACAATCCCGCCAGGAACCCAGCATAAGCAGAAAATGCGGCTTTCCGGCCATGGCATCCCCCATATGAAGGGGGAGGGTGCCGGCAATCTCTATGTGATCATCAATGTTAAAATGCCGGAGAGCCTTTCCGAGAAACAAAAGGATTTGATCAGGCAGCTGGCTGAGACCGGCCTGTAATAAGGCAAACCTTATAATTTTTATATTCATCCGTGATTAAAAACCGGCTGAAGGGGGCAACCCCTGCCAGCCGGTTTTTTGTGCACCATAGGGCTGACCAGACGTCAAAGCGGTCCGCGCGAAATCGGTAACGTATGCAAACGGCTTACAGCGCGCTTTCTGGTCGCGAAGGAAGTGCTTTAAATTTATTGACAAATTTATTTGACATCGATATAGTTTGAATAAAAACGAATATGCAGATTAAAATGAATAAAATTCGGCGGTTACCGGTCCAGCAGTTGCTGGAATACAGCGTAGGCGGATTGTTTTGCGTCAGCAAATTACCGGTTTAACGTAAGCCCGCAAATAAACACGTGCGATTGTGCGGTTTGATGGATTTTAAGCCGGCATCAGCCAAGTGAAAAATTGCGGAATGCTTAATGAAGGAACGCCTTCAACAGTCAATATCAAAAAAAGCGCCGGACTTGATGCCGGTGTTGAAACAAGACGATATCCATCAGAAGGTTGTTTCCCTGGCCCGCCGGATTTCAGCCGACTATCAAGATGAACCCCTCCTGCTAGTCGGTGTATTAAAAGGCGCATTTGTTTTTCTTAGTGATTTAGCCCGACAGCTTACCATTCCTGTAGAAATCGATTTTATCCAGTTATCCAGTTACGGGTGCAGTGATTCTTCTTGCGGTGAGATTGCCTTTCAGAGCGATCTTTCCGTCGATGTCACGGATAAGCATATCCTGGTGGTGGAGGATATTATTGATACCGGCCTGACGATTACCAAGTTGATTGAACACTTGAAGAAATTGGGGCCGAAAAGCGTTAAGGTATGCGTGTTAATCGATAAATACGAACGGCGTGAAATTGCGTTTCAGGCCGATTATATCTGTCATTCGGTCAAGAGCGGATTTCTGGTGGGCTATGGGCTGGATTACGCAGAGCAGTATAGAAATTTGCCGGCGATTTATGATCTCAAATTTTAATCAAAGAGGATTGAATTAAAATGATAATTACCTGCGAGACATGTGGTACAAGCTTTCGGTTAAAGTCCAGCATGGTCAGTGAATCGGGCTCCAAGGTCCGATGCTCCAAATGTCAGCATGTATTTATCGTCTATTCCCCCTCGGCGACGCCGGATAGCAGCTCTGCGTACCAGCCTGGCAAAGGGTATGAAGATGAGGGACTTTTCGGGGCGGATGAAGAGGTGGCGAAAAGCAGGGAAATAGACCCCAGTGCCATGATGGAGGGTGAAACCATCACCGATCTGGAGGCCTTGCGGGATGCGGATAAGCAGGCCGCCCGCATAAAGGAAGGCGACACCATCAGCGATCTTGAGGCCATGATCGATGAGGATGTTACGGAACTTACCCAGGATGTATCGGAGACAGGCAGCCTATTTGATGAGGAAAGCCCCATTCTCGGCGCATCAGATGAACCGGAGATCAGTTTGTCGGATCTTGAGGCCGATCCGGATACGGGAATCGTTTCCCTTGAGGATCTTGAGGCTGGCGCGGAATCCGGGGAATTGGTGGATCTTGATGAACTCACCGGCACTTCCGAAGCCCCCGGCATCATGGATGAAACCGGTGAGATCGATTTTGAGGATATGACCCGGACCACTACCGAGGATGAAGACCTTTTTGGCGAGACGGAAATCGAAGAGGCACCGTTTGAAGAAACCTCGGAATTGGATCAGACATCAGACATCGACTTTGAGGATGTCACCAAAACCACCGAGGACGAAGACCTTTTTGAAGAAACGGAATTTGTGGCCGAAGGCACCGAACCCCCGGAGCTTCAGCCGCAGTCCGATGATGTTTGGGCAGAGCCCGAAGAACCAGAAAAAGAAATGGAAGGAGGTTTTGATACTGAATTGGAAGATTTTGAGGTAGGCAAAGAACCAGAAGAAGAAAAATCCTCTGATTCAGCAGCAAAAAACACCGGTGACAAAAAAGCCTCTGAGGAATCGCTCTCAATGGCGACCGAGGATTTTGAGCTCGATTTTGAGGACGAGCTGGAAAAGGCCCTGGGTGAAGAGGAGGGCGAAGAGGAAGAGGCGTTCGATCTGGATTTGGATCTTGAGGAAGCTCCTGAGACGGCTGAAGCCGAAAGCGATGAGCTTGAAGCGTTTGATCTGGATCTGGACCTTGAGGAAACCCCTGAAAAAGCGGAAGCTGAAAGTGAGGAACTCGAGGAGTTTGATTTGGACTTTGAGCCTGAGCTGGATGAGGGCGAACCTGTCACCGAAACTGCTGGTGAAGATGATTTGGGGCTGGATTTGGAATTGGATGAGTTTGACGATCTGGACCTGGAAACAGAAGATGAAGAAGGCACCGTGGACCTCGAGGAAGAGGATTTTGAACTGGACCTGGACCTCGGGCCGGAAGAAAAAGCCGCGGAAACCGTCGATGAGGGCGAGGAAGAGTTTGATCTGGATCTGGATTTCGAACCCGAGGGAGAGCAAAGTCCGGC
Source organism: Desulfosalsimonadaceae bacterium (assembly GCA_035312245.1). GTDB lineage: Bacteria > Desulfobacterota > Desulfobacteria > Desulfobacterales > Desulfosalsimonadaceae > M55B175. Next base: position 4,491 of record DATGCF010000159.1, on the reverse strand, counting down.
TTCAGCCGAGGCGGAGGAAGATTTTGAACTGGACCTGGACCTGACGCCAGAGGGCGAGGAAGAGGCTGCGGGCGTCTCGGATGAAGAATTTGACCTGGATCTGGACCTTGAGCCCGAAGGCGAAGAAAAGACCGTGGAGTATGAACTGGATCTGGAATCCGGGAAAGGGGCCGAAGCGGCCGCGCCAGAAGAGGAGTTTGACCTGGATCTGGACCTTGAGCCCGAGGCGGAAACGGCTGAGGGACCCTCCGGCGGCGAAACAGCCAAAACCGAGGAATTCGATCTGTCTGAGATTGAGGATTTTCTCGAGGAAGAGGCGCCGACGACCGAATCAACGGAAACCATGGAGGACAGTGCGGAACTGGATCTGGATCTGGCGACGGCATCGGAAGGCCAAACCATGGAGCCTGAAACCGAATCCGCTGAATCCGACCTGGATCTTGAGACCATGCTGGACGAGGAGGAAGATGCCAAGTTCGGCGATGAAAAGGAAATCTCCCTGGAAACCGTTGATGAACAGGAAGCGCCAGAGGAAACTGAATATACCCCGGAAACTGCAGCAGCCGCTGATGAGGTGGTTGAGGAATTTCCGGAAGAAGCCGAGCCTGAACCCGTGGCCCCGGTTTCTGCGCCTACGTTTGCCAGAACGCGGAAAAGCCGGGTGAAACCCGTGCTGATTACGGCTATCATCCTTATCGTTTTAGGGGCTATTGCCGTGGGCGGCTATATGTTTTTCTCCGGCGAAAAAGAGCCGGCTGTTATTGACCAGGGTAATTTGCAGATCGAAATGATTCCGAATCCGGATTATCGTTTTGTTAATAATGAAACCGCCGGTGAACTGCTTGTGGTTACCGGCAATGTGACCAATCGATATGACCAACCCCGCAGCTTTATTCAGGTGAAGGCTAACCTGTTTAACCCTGCGGGGCAGGTTATCCGCTCCGAGACCGCATTTGCCGGAAACATGATTGCGGATCCGGATCTTTCCAGCCAAACACTTGAAAACCTGAAAACACAACTGGCCAACCGTAGGGGGGACGAAAATGCCAATGTGGGTGTGTCGCCCGGGCAGTCCGTCCCCTTTATGGTGGTCTTTGGCAACCTCTCGGAAAACATGTCGGAATTTAATGTGGAGGTGACGACCTCCGCCACAGAATAGCGGTATGATTTTGGCTTGACTAAGATTTCGGGAATTGCTAAAGAGCATTCTTTGCTCCGGTTGGGGCTTTCGTAATGGATTGAGTCATTCGGTGCCCGATAACGTCTATTATCGGCATAGATGCATTGGATCGCTTACGAAAACCCCAATGGATTTCCGGTTGCGCTGAATTGAACTGATGGTTAATATTCAAAAACGGCGATGTAGCTCAGTTGGTTAGAGCATGCGGCTCATATCCGCAGCGTCCGGGGTTCAAATCCCTGCATCGCCACCATAAAAATGTTTTTATGCCTCTCTGCTTTTACAGAGGGGCTTATTTTTTCGAAAATAAAGAAGGAATGGTATCCATCCATGTTTCCAGTATACACCGGTTTTGAAAAAATTGTGGAGGAGCGGATTGCCCAATCTCAGAGACGCGGGGAGTTCGACAATCTGAAGGGGGCGGGTAAACCACTGCCCAAAGAAGACCTAAGCCACATTCCGGAAGAACTCCGATTGGCCTACCGAATTCTGAAAAATGCCGACTGCCTGCCGCCTGAAATTGAGCTGAAAAAGGAGATCAGGCAGACTGAAGCTCTGCTGGAAGAGATCACCGATGTCCAGCTGAAATATAAGACCATGAAGAAATTGAATTTTTTAATAATGAAGCTGAATACCCTGCGCCAGGGGGCGGTCCGATTCGAAGTGCCCCAGCAATATGAGGGTGCATTGTTAGACCGCCTGGCAGGCAGCGAAAAATCGGATGATCCCGCCTAATCAATCCCCGTTTCCGCCGGCCGGTTTTAACTGAAAAATGGTGATAGCGAACACACGAATGTTTAAACACAAATCCAGTGATAATCATTTAATCAGCAGCCTTTTCTTCGCTTTTGCCATACTGCTTTTTCACGTGCTGCTGCTGGCTGCCATCGGATTGTTGGTCCTTATTTTCAGGGGCATTCTCAACTATCTGGTTTGGATTCTGCTGGGCGGCGGGCTGCTTGCGGGCGCAGGGCTATTTCTGCTTTACCGCTATATCCAGAAAGAAAAAACCATGGTCGCCAAATTGCTTGAATTGCCGGAATTAAAGGATCGGCGGGTAGAAGTCAATATCTTGGGCGGACTGGCCTCGTTTAAAATAGATAACCAGAATAGTGATCCGGGCTGGCCGGCCATTGATCAGGGGAGCCCGCCGTCCATGCATCAGCTTGATGATCCGGAGCGCATGCGGGTGCGGGAACTCTCCGAATTGGCCCGCCTGCTGGAAAAAGATCTGATATCTTTTGAAGAATATGACCGGGCAAAAAAGGCCCTGATGAAAGAATCCTCGCCCGGATAGTCAAGCCGGCGGGGCTTAAAGCGGATTGAACCAACAGACGCATTTTAAAAAGGGGTTTATGGGAAAAAAAGTCTCTGTGGCCCTGCTCGCCGGCGGCACCTCCTCCGAGCGCGACATTTCTTTAAAAGGCGGCGATCAGGTCTATGCCGCACTCGATAAAAAAAAATACCACGTGGTCCGGTATGACCCCCAATCCGATATCCCGAAACTTTTTGCCGATGCCCCGAATATCGATGTGGCCCTGGTGATTCTTCACGGGGCAAATGGGGAGGACGGAACGGTCCAGGGCATCCTTGACCTGCTGCATATCCCTTACCAGTGCTCCGGTCCTTTAGGCAGTGCAGCGGCCATGAATAAACTGGCCTCCAAAAAGCTCTATGAAGCCGCCGGCATTCCGGTACCCGCCTACATGGGCGTTACCCGGAAGGCATCGGTTGACATTTTAGATTGTGTGGCGCGAATGGGCCTGCCTTTGGTGGTAAAACCGGCAAGTTCCGGCTCCAGCATCGGCATGAGCATCGTCCGCTCCGCGGAGGCGCTGCCCGGGGCCTTGGAAAATGCATTTGCGTTAGACGACTACGTGTTAATCGAGGAATATATATCCGGCATTGAAATCACCGGCGGCGTTCTCGGCAACGACACCCTGGAAGTTCTCCCCATTGTTGAAATTGTCCCGGCAGGCCATCACGAATATTTCGATTTTACCGCCAAATATACGGCCGGCGAGACCCGGGAAATCTGTCCGGCCCGGATTAGTGACAGGCTTGCCAAACAGGCTCAGGATTTGGCCTGCAGAGCCCATCGCGCCCTCTTCTGCAAAGGCTGCAGCCGTACGGATATGATCCTCTGCGGGGACCAAATTTATGTGCTTGAGACCAACACGATTCCCGGTATGACCCCGGCCAGCCTGCTGCCGCTTGCGGCGGAGACGCTGGGGATGTCTTTCGGGCAGCTCCTGGACCGGCTGATCGAACTGGGGCTTGAGTGCCGGCAAACAGATGTTGAGAAAGGATCGAACTCATGAATATCTTGATCATTGGCAGCGGCGGCCGGGAGCATGCGCTGGCCTGGAAGATGACAAAAAGCCCGAAAGTTCGGAAAATTTACTGCGCCCCCGGTAATGCCGGAATTTGCCAGGCGGCCGAGTGCGTCGCCATTGACTCTGGCGAGATTCCGGCACTGGTGGCTTTTGCCAGGGAAAAGGCGGTTGATCTCACTGTGGTCGGCCCGGAGGCGCCCCTGTCGGAAGGCATCGTGGATGAATTCGAAGAAGCGGGACTAAAAATTTTCGGACCCACCAGGAAAGCGGCGGAGATTGAATCAAGCAAGTCGTTCGCCAAGCGCCTGATGCATCGCTACAATATCCCAACGGCGGCAGGCAAGGCGTTTACCGGGTTTGAAAGCGCCAAGGCATATATTAACAAAATGCCCGAGCCCTTAGTGGTTAAGGCCGACGGGCTGGCCGCCGGCAAAGGCGTAATGGTCTGCGAAACCCGGGCGGCGGCGCTTGATGCCTTAAACCGAATAATGAAGGAAGAAAGCTTTGGCGAGGCCGGCCGAAAGGTGGTCATCGAGGAATGTCTGACCGGCGAGGAAGCCTCGTTTATCGCCTTTACCGACGGCGAGCATGTGGTTCCCCTGCCGGCTTCCCAGGATCACAAGGCGGTCTATGATAATGACCAGGGGCCGAATACCGGCGGGATGGGCGCTTACTCCCCCGCCCCGCTGGTGGATGCGGCCATGCAGCAAAAGATCATGTCAGAGATTATGATCCCGACGGTCCGGGCCATGGCGGCGGAAGGAAGGCCTTATAAGGGTGTGCTGTATGCCGGGTTGATGATCGAGCGGGATCAGGCCAAAGTCGTTGAATTTAATGCGCGGTTCGGTGATCCGGAGACCCAGCCCCTCTTGATGCGCGTAAAATCCGATATCGTCCCCTTAATGGAAGCCGTGGTGGACGGGGGGCTTGATAAATGCCGGATCGAAGAGGATAAGCGGTTTGCCGTGTGCCTGG
>DATGCF010000158.1:0-2296 GCA_035312245.1 Desulfosalsimonadaceae bacterium | reverse complement strand
ATCACCGCCATGGTGGGGGCGCCGGTATTTATTATTCTTCTGAAACGGACGGGCTAATGTCGCCTTCGGTGGATGTGAAAAATTTATCGTATGCCTATGAAGACAGCCGGGTTTTGGCGGATCTCTCCTTTTCCGTGGGGCATGGCGAATTTTTTGTGGTGATCGGGCCGAACGGCTCCGGGAAAACCACCCTTATGAAGCTGATTGCCGGGCTCCTGCGGCCCGGGCGGTCGACCATCCGCATTATGGGCAAAGATATTCGTTTCTACGGCCGAAAGGCCCTGGCCCGCCGGATTGCCTTTGTCCCCCAGCAGGTGCCCCTGGAGTTTCCGTTTATCGTATCCGATGTGGTGCTGTTCGGCCGCGCCCCGCATTTGGGCACATTCGGCCTTGAATCAAAAAAGGATCTGGAACAGGCGGAGCAGGCCATGGCGTTTACGGGAGTGGACCACCTGGCCGGACGCCGCATGGATCAGTTAAGCGGCGGGGAGCGGCAGCGGGTGTTTATCGCCCGGGCCATCTGCCAGGCCCCGGAAATCATGATTCTTGACGAGCCCACCGCCGCCCTTGATATCGCCCATCAGATGCGTATAATGGATTTAATGGAAAAAATGAAGCAGGAAAAGGGGATTACCGTGCTGATGGTCTCCCATGACGTCAACCTGGCCGCCATGTATGCCGACACATTGCTACTGCTGAAAAACGGCAGTCTGGCGGAATGGGGACCGCCGGATCAGGTGCTCTCCTATGAAACCCTTGAGCCGGTCTACGGCTGCCCCCTGCTGGTGGATGAGAGCCCGCTGGGCGAGCTCCCCCGGGTTACCCCCGTCCCGGGGCGATACATCCTGAAGGATCTCATCAATTCGTCTTAATCTTAATCTTGACGGCTTCGTAAAAAGTCCAATATCTTTGTTGCGCTGCATCCCTCGGAATTTCACGTACGAATAAGTACGCTGCATTCCTCGGGATTTGCGCGCCGCGATCTTGAACTTTTTTCTTTGCCGTCCCCAAATCGACTTTTTACGAGACTGTCACTCTTACTCCCCGCCTCCCAGCTTCTCCAGATTCTCCCGCGCAAACCCAATTTCCGGATCAATGCTCAAGGCGATCTGATAATAGGCAATGGCCGCCTCCGTATCCCCCAGTTCCCGGTAGTTGGTGGCGATGTTGGCATAGTCGATGGCGGAATTCGGGTTTAAACGGATCACCTGCTCAAAATTGCGGATGGCCTTTTGGTGTTCACCAAGCTTGAAATAGCAAAACCCCATCAGGTTATAAATATCGGTTCGATCCGCATCCCATTGAATCCCCTGATGAAGCACCTCAAGCGCCCTTTGATAGCCCCCGAGATTTTTATGGCAGAGGCCCATGTAGGAATAGATGCTCGGGATGTCCTGCGGATCGGGGTCCAGGTCAAGGGCCGCCCGGAAATGGGAAAGGGCGGCTTCGGGTTGATCGAGCTCAAGGCAGCAGGTGCCCAGATAGAATTTGATGTAATATTTGCCGGGCAGCTTTCGGTCAATCCATTCAAGGCGGTGAACAGCTGTTTGGGGCGGAAATTTTTCCGTGATGAGCTTTCCGCAGAACATGGCGACACTCGTGGCTTGCGCCCGCTCCCGGAAATGGGCGCCGGGAATCAAAGTATAAAAGGCCGGGATGGATAGCTGCGGATGCATGGTGGGGATGGTGATGACCGGCATGTCTTTTTTTTCAAGGGCGGAGACGCAGTTTTCAATTTCCACCTTCATGTTATTATCGGATATATCCGGCAGGTCTGAAAGATTTATCCGTTTTTCCGGATGGGTAATGAAACCGGCCTCAGCCAGGGTTTTAAGTTTCGGCAGGCCGCTGGCCACATAGTTTGAGCCGGTATTAAAGTCGCCGCCCAGCTGGGCGGTTTCCGACAATGCCCGGGAGAGCGCTTTTTCCGGATTCGGGGTTGTGCCAGCGGTCCACACGATTTCACTTTTCTCCGGGTGCGTGGCCGGGTCATAGGCCAGGACCCCCACGGTCGGGATGCCCATTTCCAGGGTGAAATCCGATAAATAAAGCGAAATGCCGTTCCGCCTGAATTTTTCCAGGAGATCAGTCACCACCGGATCATCGGCAGATGCGGGATCAATGGCGGGCACCGGGCTTTTTCCCCGGCAGATCAGGGCGGAGACGTGGCGTTCCACGATTTCGCAGATCCCCTGGCAAAGGGCTTCTTCAGCGCAGTTGCCGGCCGAGGTGCCGTTAAAGGCATTTATGGCAAAAAACCAGTCAAAGGGAACCAGCATCTCCCGGTTATTTGTGA
>DATGCF010000157.1:0-4728 GCA_035312245.1 Desulfosalsimonadaceae bacterium | reverse complement strand
CCGCCGGATTTTCAGGTCCCGATCTTAGTCGTACAGCACATTGCCGCGGGGTTTCTGGCTGGCATGCTCGAATGGCTTAGCCGCGAAACCCGCCTTGCCCTAAAAGTTCCCAAAACCGGCGAAACCCCTGTGCCCGGCCATATTTATTTTGCGCCCGAGGAAGGCAATATGAGTCTTGCGGATAACGGTAAAATCCTTATCAGCCAATCCGCCCGCCAGGGACAGTTAAAGCGGCCGGTGTCCCATCTGTTCAGTTCTGTGGCCGGTTACTGCGGTCCGCGCGCGATCGGGATTCTGCTGACCGGTATGGGCAATGACGGGGCAGCCGGCTTAAAGGAAATGAAACTGCGCGGGGCAGAGACGCTGGTCCAGGACCGGGAAACCGCCACGGTCTTTGGTATGCCCGAGGAGGCGATTAAGCTGGATGCGGCCAAATATGTGCTTGCGCCTGATGAGATCGCCGATTTTCTGAAAGCTGCGGCAGCCCGGCTGTCCCGGCAGGCTCTATGATTAAGAGTAAGAGTAAGATTAAGATTAAGAGTAAGACGAAGGCCACCATTTGATTGATACCCGGGAAAACTTCTGATATAAGCACATATAAACTCAGGCAATCCCTACCCTTCGGCAAAAACGCGGGCGGGTTAAGTAGAGGGCTTACATCATGTATCAGGAAAATTATATCAATTCGTTGCGCGCTGAAATGGTTTCCATGGTGGAAAGCCATCTGACACCGGTTTCCCAGGAATACGGGTATAGCGACGTTCCGCTTGAGACAACCATCAAATGGCGGCCCATGGTGCTTGTACTGGGCAACTATTCCTCCGGCAAGTCCACATTGATCAATGAGTTTTTAGGCGCGGACATTCAAGCCATCGGCCAGGCGCCTACGGATGACTCCTTTACCATCATTACCTATGATGACAAGGTGCCGGATACGGAAAACATCCGCGTCACCGAACACCGCGACGGCAAATTTCTCCTAAGCGATCCGGAGTATCCCTTTGAAATTCTTAAAAAACACGGACAGCGGTTTGCCGCCCATTTCCGCCTGAAAAAGGTGAACTCTCCGTTTTTAAAAAATCTGGCCCTGATTGACACCCCCGGGATGCTCGATAGCGTAACGGAACGGGACCGCGGGTATAACTATCAGGAGGTGATCGGGGATCTGGCCCATCTGGCCGACCTGGTGCTGGTGCTTTTTGATCCGCACAAAGCCGGAACCGTTCGGGAGGCCCACACCAGCCTCCGGGAAACCATTGCCATGCGCACCTATGAGGACCGGGTCCTCTATATCCTGAACCGAATTGATGAATGTGCCTCCCTGACCGATCTGCTCCAGGTTTACGGCACACTCTGCTGGAACCTCTCCCAGATTACCGGGCGAAAGGATATCCCGCCGATTCACCTGACCTACTCCTCAAGGGCATCCAGAATCCCCGAGCCCTGCGAAAGCGGGCAGCAAAGCTTCCTCTATCTCCTGGAAAACCAGCGCAAACAACTGAAAAATTCGGTTCTGCAGGCCCCCCGGCACCGGCTGGACAATATGGCCTCGTTTGTGGAAACCCATGCGGAACGGCTGAACCATTTTCTCGAGGCTATTTTGAGCTACCGCTCGAGACTTCGGAAATTCCGATTTAAATTCAATTTCCTCGGATTTATCATCAGCCTGTTTGCCGGCGGGGCAGCGGTTTTTGGGGGAATGAGTGCCGGTATCTTTGGCGGGCCGACGGATCCCATCGCCCTGACAGGGGGGGGCGGCGCGGTGGTGCTCTTTCTGATTTTCTGGATGATGCTGCCCATGCGCTATATTCACATGGCGTTTCACCGGAACTATTTGAAAAACATCGATCAACTGATCCCTTTGGATACCCAGACCCGGCGGGACAGCTGGCAGGCGGTGCGGGACCTTGTCTACACCTACCTCCAGAAATCAGGCGGCCATTTCCCTTTGTACAAAGTCCGGGATGAGTACAATAAAGTCAACCGGGTTTATGAAGAGGGGACGCGGGAGATCAGAAAAGCGCTAAATGAACTCGCTAATATTGAACAAAACCAGGAATCGGTTGTCGAGGATTCTTCAAAACCCCTTTATTACTACCATTCAGCCGAAGAAGAGCCGCCTGAGCCGGACACCTTTGACGACCCGTACGCAATCACCGAGTCCACAAAATTTTAGTCCCGATTTTTTATGTCCGGCATCATTACGGCCATTTCCCCCCAGAAAAAGCGAAAAGACCGGGTCAATGTCTATATAGACGAGGCGTACAGCTTCTCCCTTCCCCTATGGGCCGCCGGCACTCTCAAAAAAGGTGACCCCATTTCCGAGGCCCGAATCGATGAGTTAAAAGCCATCGATGAAAACGACAAGGCCTTTCAGCGGGGGATTCACTTCCTGGCGGTGCGGCCCCGGAGCCGCAGGGAAATAGAGAGGTATTTGAATCAAAAAGGGTTTTCCGGACCGGCGACTGAACAGGCCATCAAACGGCTTGACGCGTATGGCTACATCAATGATGCGGAATTTGCCCGGATCTGGATTGAAAATCGGCTAAGACACCGCCCGCGCGGCAGATTCGGCCTATCCTATGAGCTGAAACAAAAGGGCATCAGCGAGGCTGTCATCGAAGCGGCATTAAGCGGCTATGACGAGCATCAGGCAGCATGGGCCGCCATCCGCCCGAAACTTGACAGGTGGCAGAATCTGTCTGAACTGGAACGCCGCCGGAAAATTTACAGTTTTTTAAAGCAGCGGGGGTTTTCCGGAGAGACAATTTGGGATATTTGTGAAGAGGTAGCGAGCGGATAAGCTGATTTTAGAGCCTTGCACCATTAGCATGATGGGGGGACGATAGCCCTCCGCCATCTTCATTCCAAGAAGCCACAGCTTTGGCCATGTCATTCCGAGGAGCGCCAGCGACGAGGAATCTTTTAAAAGATTTCTCGCTGACGCTCGAAATGACGATTCGTCTAATTACAGGCAGCTCTCAAAGTTAATGTTTCATTAAAAGGCTTCCTGAAAAGCCAGTCCCCGTAGCATAAAATCCGCCAACTCGTTTTCAAGCGTTTCCATATTCACGTTTTTTCGGACCAGCAGAAAGTAAAACAGGGTGCGCTCAAACAGGCCGAACAAAAATACGGCCGCCGTCTCGGCATCGCGGATGCGAAGGAATCCCTTTTTTATCCCTTTCTCAATCTGCTCCCGGATCAAATCCAGAAACAGACTCAAAATATCCTCGTAGATTTCTTTAAACAGGCCGCCGTTTCCGATCCCTTCGCGGAACAGGAGTTCCGCCACAGCCAGATTCTCCTGATAAATGGCAAATACATCCTGGATCACGCGGTGCACATTATGCCGGACCTCATCCGAGGTGTCCCCGTCAAACATGTGCTCGGTGCGTTCGACAAACCGCTCTCGGACCTGTTCCATGAAATCCATGCAGATTTCGCGGAATATGGCTTCCTTGGACCGGAAATAGTTATAAAACGTGCCCTGGGCCACTCCTGCGGCGGCCACAATATCCGAAACCCGGGTCATCTGGAACCCGTTCTGCTGGAACATATTGATTGCCGCGTTAATCAGCGCGTCCCGCGTTCTCGGTTCGCGTTCCATATCCGTTACTCCATCATGAATTCCCGCGCCAGGCTCGTATAGTCCTTTGCGCCGAAGCTGCCGGTGCGGTAAAAGACAATCGGTTTGCCCGCATCCGCGCTGTCAGCAATGGTAATATTGGAACGGATGGCGGTGTTCAGCACCAGATCCTGATATCGCGCATCCGTCTTCAGGCGCTCCATGATATCCCGGCATACCCTAAGCCGCTGATCAAAAAAGGTGGGCACCACCCCCCTTATTTGGAGATCTGGATTGATTGCCTCCTGAACCGCGCCGATGGTATCGAAAAGGTCTTCAAGAGCATTGAACGCATAGGGATGGGTCTGACAGGGCACTAGCACCTCATTGGCACAGGAAAACACATTGATGGTTAAAAGCGAAAGGCTCGGCGGGGTATCCAGAATGATGACGTCGTATTTTCCGATCAATGGATCAATGACATGCTTTAGCCGGTTCTCCCGCTCCTCCGCATCAACCAGTTCCACCTCGGCGCCGGCCAGGTCCGGATGGGCGGCAATTAATTCAAGCCCTTCCCATTTAGTACCAAGGACAGCATCTTCAACCGAAAGGTCACCGTTTCCGCTGATCAGATCATAAATGCTGACCATATCATCGGTGACATCCACTCCCAGTCCGCTCGTGGCATTGTGCTGCGGATCCATATCCACAATCAGTACACTTTTGCCCGCCTTTGCCAAAGCCGCACCAAGATTGATCACCATGGCTGTTTTGCCCACCCCGCCCTTTTCATTGGCAACAGCCACAACCCGGGTGTTTTTCTTCGCCATTTCCCCTCCTTTATAGCACTTGATCGTACTCAGTCCCGCGTGAGCGGGACGGTAATCGTACTCGTCATCGTACTCGAAAAATTTAAAGGCCGATTACGAGCACGAGTACGAATCAAAAGTTACCTTCTGCAAAAATAACGTCACGGCGGCATAAACCGCTTCTTCTAAAAAGCCAGATAATATATTTAGTTATTCCATAGAGTTCCGCCGCTGTCATTCCGAGAAACGATAGTGACGAGGAATCTTTTTAAAGATTTCTCGCTACCGCTCGAAATGACAGTATGGACGGATTTTGAGCACCGTTTTGATTTCCCCTCTGCAAAAATAACGTCA
>DATGCF010000156.1:0-17601 GCA_035312245.1 Desulfosalsimonadaceae bacterium | reverse complement strand
TGCTCGCCGGGCCGGGCAGCAAAGCCTACAGCCGGCTCTCCGTGATGCTTCAATACTACACAGAGATCCGGCGGACCGCCACTGTCAATGCCCACCTGTTCTGGCCGGAACCCAAGGTGGATTCGGAAGTGCTGCAGTTTCATTTCAAAAAAGAGCTGCAGCCCGTACTTAAAAACCATGCGCTTTTCGTCGGAGTTGTCAAAGCCGCCTTTGGCAGGCGCCGTAAGACCCTGCGTAACGCTTTGCTGTCCGGCAGTTTGGGCATCAGGCGGGCGGATATAAACGAGATTTTTGAAGAATGCGGGATTGATCCCCAAAAACGGGCCGAAACCCTTACCGTTGAGCAGTTTGTCCATCTGACAAACACGATTTTCGAATATCAGGCCAACGCCCCTGATTTGTCAGTCTGATGGGTGGTCTTCCCCCGGTTTCAGGTGCCGCCTATTCGTTGTTTGACCCGGTAGTCCAGTTCAACCTCTTCGTAGTCGTAGGCCACGATCCGGTTGTGGCGAATCCAGACCACGTGCATGTCCGGACCGATGTAGGCGCCGTTGGCATTTTTCACATTAAAGACGACGAAGGTTTCCCAGACTTTCTGGCCCTCGTAGAGCGGGATGAAACCATAATAGGTATCCAGTGTAATGACTTCCGGCGGTTTCTGGATTTTAAAACCTTTTAAGCTCTCCGGATTTTTAAGAGTTTGCTCAAGATAGCCTTTTATCATGTCCCGGTAGTTTTCCGGGTAAGGGCCGGCATTCTGGATAACGGCCTCATGCGGCGGGGCGGCACAGGATACCAGGAAAAGCAGGCATATACAGATAAGCGCGTATTTTTTCACGAGCGGCTCCTTATCGGATTATTCGTTGTGGTAAAATGGATTTTTTGATATTAATTTAAAATTAAATTTTCATTATTTAAACAGTCTTTTAAATATGTTCTACTGATATTCAAAAACCTTGTCAATTCCTTTGATCCCGGATTGCCAGTGAAAGGACCGGTCATGAAAAAATTCGTTTGGCGATGTTGCATTATCTTGCTAGTGGTCACCACAATGGGCTGTTCGAGCGTCTTGACGTATCTGGGTCCATTAAAATCGGAGCTTAAGGATGGTGACACCACGGTGGGGGAGTTCAGCTATTATCAATATGATTACCATGCGATCAAAAACACCATTTCCCTAAATAAAATTCCCATGTGCCAGCAAATGAAGCAGAAACTCCGGGTGATGCAGAAGCAGCGGCGGGGCCTATATATGGCGCTCCTTGAGATGCCGTTTTTCGGGCTCGGGCTGTTTGACATGCTGCGCTCCTATGCCATCGTGGATGATAGCCGCCGGGTGATTCCCCTGGCCAAATATCCGACCGGCGAGGCGGTCGAGTGCGGCAAAAAAATGCCGGCCGCCAATGAAACCCTGATTATTAAAAATAAAGAAAGGGGCATTGAGGCAACCGCACAGACCGATCCAACGGGGGAGGTGGACTTAAGCAAAGTGCTGCCGGAGGTTTCCGGCGTTGTGGAATTGCGTATTCAGCTTAAGGGAAAGCCCTCCTTTTCCTTTTCCTATCTTTATAATGCCGATTTAAACAGCAATTGACGGCTTAATTAAAGGTTCAATCTATTCTTCACAATTAAGCTGACTGTTTTGCATGTGCCGCCGGAGAATATGCACTTGCGGTGGAGCTGGGGACCTCGGCTCCAGGAGCGTGCCGGTTTCCATGCGCGGGGAAATCCTTATTGACTTGTTCCCCCATTTTGCATCGAAAATCAGCGCCGGTCAGAATTTGGTGCTTGTTTTACATGCCTTATATTTTTGCCCAGCCTTTGAGTCACTTCTAAAATTTTATGCTTTACACGATTGGACAATTTGGCTAATTTTATTAGTTTTAAGGTATTGCATAAAATTTATCCGGATTAGAAGATTTAACCGTTTAACAGTAACGATGGAGTGAATGGATTATGGCAAAAGAGATGAAAACCATTGATGGGAATACGGCGGCCGTGCATGTGGCCTATGCCCTCAGCGATACGGCGGCAATATACCCCATCACCCCATCCTCGTCAATGGGGGAAGTGGCAGATGAATGGTCCGCGCAGGGCCGCAGGAATATTTTCGGCCAGACGTTAAATGTCAAGCAGCTGCAATCCGAGGCCGGCGCGGCCGGCGCAGTTCACGGGGCCTTGGCCGCCGGCGCGCTTACCACCACATTTACCGCCTCCCAGGGGCTGCTTTTAATGATTCCCAACATGTATAAAATCTCCGGGGAACTGCTGCCGGCTGTGTTCCATGTGTCCGCCCGCTCGGTAGCCGGCCATGCGCTATCGATTTTCGGCGATCACAGCGACGTAATGGCGGTTCGTCAGACCGGTTTTGCTGAGATTGCCTCCGGATCGGTTCAGGAGGTTATGGATCTGGCGCTGGTATCGCATCTTTCCGCGATTGACGGGAGTCTGCCGTTTCTGCACTTCTTTGATGGATTCCGCACTTCCAGCGAAATCCAGAAAATCGAAATGATCAGCTATGACGATATCGCCAGCCTGGTCAATTTTGATGCAATCGAGGATTTCCGCAGCCGGGCCATGAATCCCGAGCATCCGCATATCCGGGGAACCGCCCAGAATCCGGACATCTTCTTTCAGAACCGGGAGGCGGCCAATCCGTTTTATGATGATATTGTGCCCATTGTGGATGAATATATGGACAAGGTGAGCCACCTAACCGGCCGCCGGTACAACCTGTTTGATTATGTCGGCCATCCGGAGGCCGAGCGCGTGATTGTCGCCATGGGCTCCGGAACGGAAACCATTGAAGAGGTGGTCAATTATCTCAACAAAGGCGGAGAAAAACTGGGTCTGGTCAAGGTCCGCCTCTATCGCCCCTTTTCCATTGATCATTTTGTCCGGGCCTTGCCGGCGAGTGTCGAGCATATCACGGTGCTGGATCGGACCAAGGAGCCCGGCGCCATTGGCGATCCGCTTTACATGGATGTCTGTACGGCATTCAAGGAATACGGCGATATGCCGATCATCAGCGCCGGCCGTTACGGCTTAGGCTCCAAGGAGTTCACCCCGGCCATGGCCAAGGCGGTGTATGACAACATGGCCTCTCTGGGCCCCAAAAATCATTTCACCGTGGGCATCAAGGACGATGTGGCCCATACCTCGCTGCCGCAGAAAGAGGATTTCGACCCCACGCCGGAGGGCACGGTGCAGTGCATGTTCTGGGGGCTGGGCTCGGACGGGACCGTGGGCGCAAACAAGAGCGCCATCAAAATTATCGGCGATCACACGGATCAGTATGCCCAGGGGTATTTCTCCTATGATGCCAAGAAATCCGGCGGGCTGACCGTATCCCATCTGCGGTTCAGCGGCCACCCGATCCAATCCACCTACCGGGTCAACGCCGCGGATTACGTGGCCTGCCACAATCCGAGCTATGTGCAGCTCTATGATGTCCTGGAAGGCATAAAGGAGAACGGCACGTTTGTCCTGAACTCGCCATGGACGGTGGAGGACATGGAAAAAACCCTGCCGGCCCAGATGCGGCGTACGATTGCCCGGAAAAAATTGAAACTCTACACTGTAGATGCCATTAAGATCGCGGAATCCGTTGGCCTTGGCGGCCGGATCAACATGATCATGCAGACCGCATTTTTTAAACTCTCCAACGTGCTCCCCTTTGAAGAGGCGATTGATTATCTTAAAAAAGATATTGAAAAGACCTATGGGAAAAAGGGTGAAAAGATTGTCCAGATGAATGTGGATGCGGTGGATAAGACCCTGGAAAATGTAATCGAGATCAACTACCCGGATTCCTGGAAGGATGCGGTGGACGAGGTAAAAGCCCCGCTTTCCCGGAAGGAGGAGCCGGAGTTTGTCAAAAACGTGATGCGCCCCATGATTGAGCAGAAGGGCGATGAGCTGCCGGTGAGCGCCTTTGAACCCGACGGGGTGTTCCCGCTGGGCACCACCAAGTATGAAAAGCGCGGGGTGGCTATCAATGTGCCGGAATGGGTGCCGGAAAACTGTATCCAGTGCAACCAGTGCGCATTCGTCTGTCCGCATGCCGCCATCCGGCCGGTGCTGGTCACGGATGAGGAATTAAAAGAGGCGCCGGACGATTTTGAAACCAAGGCGGCCACCGGCAAAGAGCTTAAAGGGTATCAATTCCGTAT
This sequence comes from Desulfosalsimonadaceae bacterium, assembly GCA_035312245.1. GTDB lineage: Bacteria > Desulfobacterota > Desulfobacteria > Desulfobacterales > Desulfosalsimonadaceae > M55B175. The sequence goes on along the minus strand of DATGCF010000156.1, from coordinate 13,429 downwards.
GCAGGTCCACCCCCTGGACTGCCAGGGCTGTGGTAACTGCGCGGATATATGTCCGGCCAAGAAGCCGGCGCTGGTCATGCGACCGCTAAACACCCAGTCGCCCACCCAGGTGCCCAACCAGGAATTTGCGGAAACCCTGCCGACAAGGGACGATCTGGTCAAACGGGAGACGGTCAAGGGCAGCCAGTTCTGCCAGCCGCTGCTTGAGTACTCGGGCGCCTGCGCCGGATGCGGGGAGACGCCCTATGCCAAGCTTTTGACCCAGCTGTTTGGCGAGCGGATGATTATTTCAAACGCCACGGGCTGCAGCTCCATCTGGGGGGCCTCCGCACCGTCTATTCCCTATTGCACCAATGAGGACGGCCACGGCCCGGCATGGGGCAACTCGCTGTTTGAGGATGCTGCGGAATTCGGCTACGGCATGACCATGGCCTATCATCAGCGCCGGAATAAACTGGCGGACCTGATGCGCGAGGCATTGGAGAAGGATCTGCCCAAGGACTTAAAAGACGCCATGTCCGGCTGGCTGGATAGCATGTATGATGCGGAGAAATCAGCCAGCTACGGCCGGGAGATCGAGCAGCTGATTGCCGGCGTGGATTCGGATCCGGTACTGGATGCCATTTATGAAATGGGCGATCTGCTGGTGAAGAAATCCATCTGGGTCTTTGGCGGCGACGGCTGGGCCTATGATATCGGATACGGCGGTCTGGATCACGTGCTGGCCTCTGGCGAGGACATCAACATTCTGGTCATGGATACGGAGGTCTACTCCAATACCGGCGGGCAGTCCTCAAAAGCGACGCCCACCGGCGCGGTGGCCAAGTTTGCCGCTTCCGGCAAAAAGACCGGAAAAAAGGAGCTTGGCCGGATCGCCATGACCTATGGGTATGTGTATGTAGCCTCCATCGCCATGGGCGCGAGCAAGCAGCAGACGCTTAAGGCCTTTCTGGAAGCCGACCGCTATCCCGGGCCGTCTTTGATTATCTGCTATGCCCCGTGCATCAACCAGGGATTAAAGGCCGGCATGGGCAAGAGCCAGGCCGAGGAGAAGCTTGCCGTGGCGTCCGGCTACTGGCCGATGTATCGGTATAATCCACTGCTGGAAAAAGAGGGCAAGAATCCGTTTGTTTTGGAATCCAAGGATCCGGACGGCACGATCCAGGATTTTCTGGCCGGGGAAAACCGGTTTGCCTCACTGGAAAAAACCTTTCCGGGCGAGTCAAAGAAGCTCCGGCAGCAGATCGAGGAGGAAATCAACAGCCGGTATCAAACGCTAAAGCAGCTGGCGGATCCCACGGTGGTCTGTAAGGAAGGGGAAGCGGAAAAAGAAGAGTAAACGCGCATTGTATTAATGGTTTCAGTGTTCAGGTTTCAGGTTTCAGGGCCTGAACACTGAAACCTCCTCTATTCATGACGATATAATAAATAATTGCGCATACAATGCCATTAACTTAAGAGTGAAATTCGGCTCGGTTGTCATTTCGAGCGCCAGCGAGAAATCTTATAATTATATGGTTTTTCAAGATTTCTCGTCACTGGCGTTCCTCGAAATGACAGCATCGAAAGGCTAAAATTAATAACCTTTTGTATATAGCGGACAATGAAGAACCCATCTCAGCAAAACCATAAAGTCTGCCAGCGCTGCGGCGAATGCTGCATGCGGGGTGGCCCGGCGCTTCATGAGTCAGACATTGAGCTTATTCTAAGCGGCGATATCCCGCTAAACTGCCTCTATACCATCCGGCCGGGGGAGCGCGCCTATGATAATGTAAACGGCGGGCTGTTTCAGGTCACCACCGATATTATTAAAATCAAAAGCCGGGCGGATGCATCTGCCTGTGTCTTTTACGATGGCGCCGAAAAGGCCTGCCGGATCTATGAGAAGCGCCCCATGGAATGCCGGCTGCAGGCCTGCTGGGACAATACCGCGCTCCAGGAGGCCTACGCCGGGGAGCGGTTGTCAAGAAGGGAGATCCTGATCAATTCGGAATGGCTCCGCGAGCTGATTATCGCCCATGAGGAGCGATGTCATTTTCAGTTTATCCATGAACTGGTGGAAAAGCGGGAATTCGGGGACACATCCGCTGCCGCCGAATTAACCGAGATTGTCAATTATGACGCCCAATTGCGGGATCTCGCTGTGGATAAGGGGCAGATGCCGGCGGATCTGCTGGACTTTCTGCTGGGCCGGCCGTTGGCAGAGATTATCCAGAAGCAGTTCGGGGTTAAAATTGAGCGGTTCAAGTAGTTGGGCCGAGGCATGAAACCCAACAACCTTTGAACTAAAAATTCAATTTCTGCTGATTCGTAATCGTACTCGTAATCGGTTTTTGATTTTTTCGAGCCGATTACGAGTACGAGAACCGTCCCGCTTGCGCGGAAGTGAGTACGATTAAGTTTCTTCGAATTAATCCTTTCCCTTTCTCCTGAAAAACCGGCCCGGCCGGTCGAGATCAATGCCGGTAAACCGGATGGCTGCGGGGATGAGCAGGATGGAGCCGATGGTCGTGTTGATCATGGTCAGCGCGATCAGCAGGCTGAACAATATGATCGGCAGAAAGTTTGAGGTCACCTGGGAGAGAAACCCGAAAGTCAGGGCCAGGGAGGTGAACACGATGGCCTTTCCGGCCACAAACAGGGTCTTTTCAATGGTATCCGGCACGTTTAAAAGCCGGGGATGATAGGCGCGGTAAGTGTTTAAGAAGTGAATGGTATCGTCCACCCCGATGCCGATGGTGATGGTGGCAATCACCGAGGTCACCATATCCAGCTCAATGCCGAACCACCCCATAATCCCGAAGTTAATCAGGATGGTCACCCCCATGTCGATCAGTGCCAGCGGCCCGGCGGTAATCTTCCGAAACAAAAAGATGATTACCCCCATCACAAACACCAGTGATAAAGCAAGCCCCCAGAGTTGCCCGATCACCACATAATGGGCCAGCTTGACATTTATGGCCGGGTAGCCGGTCACAGTATAGGTGTAGGTATCCGGCAGGCTTTTCTCAAGATGCCGCTCCACCTTGTTCAGGATATGCTTGATTTCGGTGGTGCCCAGCCGGTCCGCCTCTTTTCGGGTTAAACGCGCCAGCAAATTGGTTTTTTGATAGAAGATATCCACAAAGGATTCAAAGTCATCATAAACCCCGTCCGAGTCCTCGTCCTCACCCGAGTAGATTTCCAGGTAATCCAGGATGGTCATCCGGTTTTCCGGGATTTTAAAATAGGACCGGTCCCCGTCATGCATGGCCATGTGCATGCGTTTGATAAAATCGGTAAAAGCATCCGTCCGGCCGATGTTCAAATCGGCATTTTTTTCAGCAACCAGCCAGTTGCGCAGGTTTTCAATGGTCTTTAGGAACCCGGGTGATTTGACCCCGTTGGTTTTTCCGGAATCGATGATAATGTTAAATCCCCAGCCGCCACCGAACTTATCCCCGATGATCTCGCCATTTTGACGCACCGGATCGCTCTCTTTAAAATAATGGAGGAACTCCGTATCCACCCGCAGGTGCGTCATCCCGGCAATTGAAACCGCGATAATAATCAAAACCACCGCATAGATCTTTTTGTAGTGAAATACCGCCCCCCGGGCAGAAGCCGCCAGCAGGCGGTCTACCAGGGTGAACCTGGGCGGTTTCTTGCTGCCGATGATCCGGGACGGATAGCGGTGGGGGAGATAGGCCAGTAAGGCCGGGATCAGGGTAATGGCGATAAAAACGGCAAATAGAATCCCCACCCCGGAGAAGATCGCCCACTCCTGAATCGCGCTCACCTGGCTGGAAAGCAGGGTGAAAAACGCGGCCGCCGTTGTCAGGCCGGCCAGGGTGACCGTCATGGTGATATGGGTCATGGCGGTCCGAAGTCCCTGGCGCTTAGTTTGGGGCGAGATCAGATTAAAATCCGCATAGTATTGATTGAGCACGTGGATACTATAGGAGCTTCCCACAGCGATCAAAAGCGGGGGCAGGGTAATGCCGATGGCGGTGATGGGGCGGCCGAGATGGCCCATCAGCCCTAATGTCCATATTTCGGCCATTGTCAGTGTGGCCAGCGGCAGTATCACGCCGCGGAAGGACTTGAAGTTTAGAAAGAAAATCAGGGTGACCACCAGCAGGACAAGGGGGGTCGTTCGGTATAGGTCGCGCTCCATGTAGGTGTTGAACTGGCGGCTGACATAGGGGACCCCGGAAATGACGATATCGAGGTGGTCATGAAATTTTATGACCTCGAGGATTTCGCTTACCATGGCCGGCCGGTTTTCGGATTTGGCAAATTTGACAATCACCCCGAAATCAGTAATCTCACCGGTTTTTGGATCAGCGGCATAAATGCCGTTTTTAAACGCCGGGTTCCGCTTAAGCCGCTTTTTGAAACGGACAATCTCTTCGCTGGTCCGGGGAATAATGCGTTCGCCCTGATCGTTTTTTCCCAGCAGATGGTATGTTTCCAATACATTGTTCCGACCGGTAATATCGTTGCTGGTAAAGGGCGACAAAATGGTGTCGATCATCTCTGCCTGCCGGAGTTCGAAGTCCTGGCGGACCGATTGCTGGAGGCGGTTTAAGGCACCGGATGGAAGCGGCTGCCTGGCCTGCCAACGATTCGGGGTTTTCCGCTTAAGAAGCCGCACAAATAAGGGGTGATCCTGAAAGGCGGCGGTAATATCCGTAAAAGACACCTCCGGCTGGCTGGTGATCCGGTTAAACCGTTCCAGCTGCTTTTGGGCCGCTTCTTTTTTGAACTCCTTATAGGCCTCGATATCTGTCAAAAACCGGTTAAACGCCTCAAATGCCGGTACGGACCAGAGATCCGCATGGGTCACCGCCATGATCAGAAACCGGCTGTTATCGCCGAATGTTTTTTTGGCGTCTTCATATTCAATGTATTCCGGGTCATCTTTGGGCATGAAGGCTTCGATGGAATGGTCAAACCGCAGATCTCTCAGGCCCATGCAAAGAGTGACGGAAATCAGGATCAGCAAAAGAATAAAGAGGGCGGGCACCTTTAGCACCAGTTTCAGATAGGCATTAATCATGGGATAGTTCAGCCTTTTTTGGGGTTTTGTGGCAAGCCGGCTGTAAGCCCAGAAGAAATATTTTTTTATATCAGATCAACCGGTTACTCGTCTATTGGAATAAAAAAAAATGTTGACTGACGCATCAGTCATTAGTATAAAAGAGGCAGTGCGAAAATCTATGAATTGAAAATGTATAATAAATAAAAGGGATTAATGGGCTGCCACAGAGGCCGATTTTTTTGTCGAAAATCATGACTGACGGATCAGTCACTACCCGCAGGAGATCCAGATGAACCGGTATATCCGTTTTGTTTTGAAACATCCCATTGCCATGCTGGCCGGCTGCTTGATCATTACGGTGATTCTCTCGGCCGGCATCACCAGACTGCGGTTTGATACCTCCATCTCCACATTTCTGCCCAAAACCGATCCGGCCTATAAACACTACGAGCAGGTAAAAGGGGTTTACGGGGATGTGGATACCTTCGTCATTCTATCGGTATCTCACCAACATCTCTGGCAGCACGAAACATTTGAAAAGATCAATCAACTGCTGATCGATCTGGAGGCTTACCAGGATTATGACAGAAACCTGGAAGCAAAACGGATGGAGCGCTTAACCAGCGTCCTGCGATACGCCCCGATGCCAGGCGACGCCCTTTTATCAAAATTTAAAAGTGACCCCGCATTTCAGCGGCTGCTGCGGCGGAAGCTCTCTGTTCTTGGCTGGGATGGGGACAAGGTGGGCACCCGCATGGCCGGGCAGCTAAAACGGGCGATAGCTGGTGCCGTTGACCTGAAATCCCGGGAGATGATCGATGAGATCATCTCTGCGTTTACCATCCGTGACATATCCGGGGAAAACGATATGCTGGAGGAGGTTCGGCTGATTGAAACCGATGCGGCCGGCAACCGGATACTGCCCGAGACCGCCGCGGCGTTCAATGCCTTTATCGCCAACCTGAAGCGCAACCCGGTATTTGAAAAGGGCATTTACGCCACGGATGAAAACGGTCATATTACCGACCTGGGATTTATCATCCGGTTTCCGGATATCGCGGATTCCGATCCGATTGCGAGGGAAATCCTTGAAATCGTTAACAGCCATGAAGACCTTGATATCATCGCCCAGGGCGAGCCGATTGTCTATATCTGGATGAATAACTACATGCAGCGCGATCTTTCCCGGCTGGTGCCCCTGGTGATGCTAGTGGCCGTGATCATTTTCTTCATCAACTTCAGGTCCTTCCGGGGCGTGGTGCTTCCGTTTCTCACCCTGTCCATGTCAACGATCTGGATTCTTGGCCTTATGGGCTATCTGGGGATTAACATCACCACCGTGGGGGTCTCCATTCCGGTTTTGATGATCGCGGTGGGCAGTTCCTATGGGATCCATATCCTGAATCAGTATTATTCGGATTTTGATCTGATATCCAGTAAGGGCAAAAGGGAAGGGCTCCAGCATGCCATGAGCCACATTTCGATCACGGTTTTGCTTACTGGATTGACCACATTCGTGGCGTTCATGACCCTTGCCACGCATCAGCTGACGGCCATTCGGGACTGGGGGGTTTTCTGTGCAATGGGGATTATGTTTGCGGTGTTGATTTCAGCCACCATTATTCCAGCTGGCCTGGAACTAATGCCCCACCGGGCGGGCGGCAAGCTGAAGAAGCGGCATAAAACTGGCAAGATGAGCCTTATCGATGGCGTGATCCGGATCATGGCCCGGATATCCATCACCCATTACGGCAAAGTGCTGACGGTCGTTTTGCTTTTAATCATTGCTTCGGTTTACGGGCTCTCAAAGCTTCAAGTGGAGACCGAACTGCTTCAGTATTTTAAAAAGGATGACCCGATCCGCACCACCGCCCAGGTCATCGGTGATAAATTCGGCGGCCGGTGGGGGTTTATGATACTAATCGACTCGGGCGAAATAAACGGCGTCAAGTCGCCCGAGTTTTTGCAAACCATTGAAGAGTTCCGGAATTGGCTGGAAGCGGAATCCAACTCGGATCTTTGCATCGGCCGGACCGATGCGTTCTCCGATTTTATCAAAACCATGCACATGGCCATGCACAATGATGATCCGGCGTATTTCAGGGTCCCGGAAAATAAATGGGATGTTATGGATTACCTGGAAATCTTCTCCGGTACGGATGCCAACTCCGATGGCCGCGTGGACCGGTTTGAGCCCTATGTAGACCCGTTTTTTCAGACCTGCAATGTCATTGCCCGGCTGAACCAGAAAAACGGACACCTTATCGGGTCTGCGGGGCTCAAACACATTTTCAGCCGCATATCGGCCCATCTCGACCAAACGCTTCCGGAAGGCTATGATTATGAAATTACCGGTCACCCAAAGATGCTTATAAAAAGCATCGATTATATTGTCGGCGGCCAGCTGCAGAGCCTCTTTCTGACCTTTGGGGTGATTGCTGTCGTGGTGCTGCTGCTGTTGAGAAATTTTCGGGCGGCGTTGCTTTCCTTGATTCCTATGAGCGTTGCTGTTATGATCAATTTCGGCATTATGGGATGGTTCGGTATTCAGCTGGATATCGCCACCTCGATTATCGCGGCCATTACCATCGGCATCGGCGTGGATGATACCATTCATTTTCTGAATACATTCCGCTGTTACCGGCAATGGGGGGAGGACGTGGATACGGCTATTCGAAAGACGCTCGAGGTCGCCGGTAAAGCCATTATTTTTACGTCGCTGGCGCTTATATGCGGATTTTCCGTGCTGGAGCTCTCGCCGTTCAAGCCGCTGATGCTTTTCGGGCTGTTAATGGCCGTCACCATGGTGGCGACCACATTGGGCGCCCTGGTCGTGCTGCCGGCCGCCATCAAACTGACCGGTGTGAAACTGGCCGGCCGGGCGATATGCCCGGTGCCTTCCCAAGGGCCGGGTGCCGGTGCGGGCGTGCCGCAGCCATCGAGAAGCTATGCCGGTGTGTGGCTCAGCTTGATCGCATTAATCCGTCACCAATTCAAGGAGGGTAGCAATGAGAAATAGGATTCTTCTGGTGTTAACTTTAGTTTTTTTTATCGCCCAGTCGGCGGTTGCCATGACCGGCCGGGAGATTATGGAGAAAAGCGATAACCTGCCGGAGGCGGATACAGCGGCCAGTAAAATACTGATGCTCATCCACAAGGGCGGGCGCGTGCTGGAAAAGGAATTTATCCTTCAGATGAAACAGTTTGAAAATGATGAAGATAAGGCCCTGATAGAGTTTATCCGGCCGACCAAGATAAAGCTTTTGACCCATTCCCATAAAGGCAAAGACGACGATCAGTGGCTCAGGCTATCCTCCGGCCGGGTAAAGCGGATTGCCTCTTCAAGCAAGGACAAACCGTTTGTCAATTCCCATTTCTACTATGAAGATTTGACCTCCGTGGATATTGATGATTATGAATTAAAAAAAATCGGTGAGGCAGCGGCAATGGGTGAACCCTGCTACAAGGTGGAAGGGGTGAAAAAAGTCGGGGAGAGGGTTTACGACAAGGTCGTCTTTTATCCCCGGAAATCCGATTATTTTGTCAACCGCATCGATTTTTATCTGGACGGGGAGCTTCACAAGTTCCTGGAAAACCATCATGTCAAAAAAATTGACGGCATTCTCACCCCCCATAAGGCCGTCATGGAGCGGGCGGACGGTAAAGGCAAGACGGAATTGATTTTAAAAGGAATTAAGTATAATATCGACATCGATAGTATAAAATTCAAGAAAGAGGCGCTGCGGTAAAATACATACGAACACGCCCCTGTTTTTGAAAATCGGGGGCGCACCAACATTAGCGGGGACAATTGGCCATCCATACCGTCCGGGATAAATCACTGCAAGGGCGAGTTCGGCGATTAATTGACAGCAGGAAATGGCTGTCGGTTTTTATTTTGTTTTGGCTGGCCGGGCTGATGGTAATGCCGCCGGCCGCAGCCAAGGAGCTTTTTCTCCCCGATTCCTCTGGCGTTGCCCGGCTTTATGCCCAGGATGATGGCGAATCCGAGGAATCCTGGGACTATGACGAGGACTGGGACCTGGAATCTGATTTCTCCGTCACTGATGATTCCCCGGATTTGACATGGCGCGTGAATGTAGCGTTTGAAAATTATGTAAACACCAACCAGGAGCTTCATTTTGAGGACGCCTATGAAAAGCAGGAAGTCCATACGCAGCTCGATCTAAAATACGGTACCGGCGACCGGTACCTCAAGTCCATCACAGACATCTATTTTTTCCCCAAATTTATCAATGAAGATATCGGCGATGACTATCCGTATTCGGCGGAAAGCCGGACCCACCGCAATTTAAGGATATCCAGCGAGTCGAGCGAGATTATCTTCCGCGAGCTTTACTATAACTGGCTGATCGACAAATACCGGATTCGGATCGGCAATCAGGTCTATCCCTGGGGAACTGCCGATTTTTTGAACTCCACGTCCTACCTAAACCCCAATGACCTTCGCGAATTGATTCTAAAGGAAGGGGATGAACTGCGCCTCGGCGTGCCTTCGGCCTCGGCCATGATATTTTTTTCCGACTTCACCATGGAGCTCGTATTTGTGCCGGTCCACACGGCGCCCGCCATCCCGTCCACCGGCCATTTCTGGGCAGTCAAGGAGGTGGAGGGCCAATATCCGGTCTATTTTGACGAATCCGATCCCATGGATGCCAGCAGCGAAAATTTCGGGTATGCGGCAAGGGTCAGCAGGACCTACCGGGGGATGGATCTCTCCTTGAGCGGCTATCACGGTCCGGATAACGATCAGCTGCTGGTGCCGTTTCGCACGGTGCTTGAGCCGAATAAGAGCGTCGGCATCATGATTCAGCCCCAGTATTTTGTCGTGGACTATGTGGGGGCGGATTTTTCAACTACCTACGAGGATTTTGCTTTTAACGCCGAAGTCGCCTATTCGCCGAACAAGCACGGCATTATCGAACAAAATACGGATCAACCCCAGACACTGGAATTTCCCTATGACACGGAGGAAACCGATTATCTCTCCTATTCGCTGGGCGTCAACTATTTCATTCCTATGCAGAAACTTTTGCCCGGCCATGCCGGAGACAGCCTTTTTACCATGGAGTGGTACCAGGCCACGTATTTTGAGGACAAATTCGATTCTCCGCAAATCACTGACCTCTTGAGTTTCCAGTTTCAGGACAGCTATTTTGACAAGCGGGTGAAAGTCTGGCTGGCCACGGTATTTGAAACCCGCCGGGGCGGGATGATCTTTTGGCCCAGGCTGGGCTATGATTTTAAAAACGGCTTTGAAGTGGAAGTGGGTTATGTGGGCATTAACGGCCGGGGCGAAGGCGATTACGATAAGGACTCGCTTTTTTATTACTATCGGGAAAATGATATCATCATGGTAAATTTTACTTATGCGTTTCCTTAACCCCTATATTGGTATTTTTTTCTGCTGTCTTGTGCTGCTGATGGGCGGCTGCGGGGATGAACCGGATGAGCAGGAGATTATCCTCACCGGGACCCTCGGACTGCCGCCGGCGGCCATGGAGACGGATGCGCCGGTGCTGGTGGCGGTGACAAATACCGTGGATGCAAAGGTTCTGGATGAGCGGCCCAAAGAGGCGGTGATCGACTATGTGACGGCGGATAAAGATGCGGCCGAGTTCCGCGTCGACTTAACCGAGAGGGGCGTTAGGCCGGGAGATGAGGTATTCCTGGTGGCTTTTGTAGATAATAACTATACCGATGATGTGCCGTTTCCGGATGAAGGCGACATGATCGGGATTTATGTTGAAGAAGACCGGATTACGCCGGGCTATGAGCTGCAGGCGGGTGAGAATACCGGCATCCATATCGATATCACCCGCGACGTGTTCGATTTTGATGCCGAGATATCCGGCGAAATTCAGGGGGATGAGACCGGTTCCCTCGTCCTGGTGGCGTATGCCGGCGAGATCACCTCGTCTGATTTTACAGCGATTGATTTTGATGCGGTAATCGGCTACGAGACGCTGGATAAAACGGCCGGTCCGGTCCCTTATACCCTGGATATCCTGCCCTATGGCCAAGACGTGCCCATCGAAAACGTGCAGGTGTTTGCGCTGCTGGATGTAAACGACAGCGAAACCGTGGACCCGGGCGATAAAATCGGGTTTTTCAGCCAGGGCGAGGATTTTTCAACGCCATTTACCGTGACCGAAGGCGAAACCCCGGATATCGATCTTGAGTTCAAGTTCACGGTGGATGAGCCCTCTGGCGATGATGTGTCCATCAGCGGCAGCTATCGCCTGCCGGCAGGCAAGGCCACCGAAGATGCCCCGGTCTATATCGCGGTGTTTGACGGGGAAGACGCCGAATCTGTGCTGGATGATCCGTTTGGCGCGGTGCGCTATTTTGAGCGGATCCCGGCCGGGAGGACGGAATTTACTTTGGATCTGGCCAATACCGGGTTGGCGGCCGGCGATGAAGTGATTGTCATCGGATTCTGGGACAGGGATTACAACGGCGCGATCCCGGCGCTTTCTGTCGGCGACGTGCTGGGCGTCTATGCCGAGGCCGGAAGGATTACGCCTGCCATTGATCTGGTTGAAGGCGGCAATACCGGCGTTGAAATAAACATCAGCCGCGAGGTGTTTGATTATGAGGCTTCCATATCCGGCGCGATGCTGGGCAATGATGCCGGTCCGGTGACCCTGGTGGCGTATGCGGGCGAGATCACCTCGTCGGATTTTACGGCCCTTGACTTTGATCAGGTGGTGGGATTTACCACGGTGACCAAGGAAGCCGGAGCAACGCCCTACACCCTGGACATCCTGCCCTATGGCAAAGAGGTGCCCATCGAAAACGTGCAGGTGTTTGCGCTGCTGGATGCAAACAGGAGCGGCGCAGTTGACGGAGGCGACAAAATCGGGTTTTTCGGCGAAGGCGATCAATTCTCCACACCGATAACCATTCCGGAAGGTCGCATCGGGGATATAGACATCCAATTTAAATTCACGGTGGATGAGCCTTCCGGCTTTGATATCTCGATTGCCGGCACTGTGCCAGGTCCGGCAAACCGGACAAAGCCCGTATATATCACGGTGTTTGACTCGGACAATCCGAATGAAGTGGTTGAAGATCCGTTTGCCGGACTCAAGTTCTTCTATAAAGTGCCCCAGACCGTGGTCAATTACTGTGTCGATTTGTCTAACACGGATATCTATCCCGGAGATGAGGTTCTTGTCGCAGCCTTGCGGGACAAAGATTTTGCGGGCGGTTTCCCTGAACCTTCGCGCGGCGATAAATTGGGTATTGTTCAGAATAAGGAGACCTATGAGTTCACTGCTCAATTAAATTGCGGCACCAATGTGATCCCGCCCCCTGATTTTGACTTTCAACTCAACAAGAATGTTTTTGAATTTGATGCTTCAATTGAATACGGGTTGGATTTAACGGATGCCGGTTCGTTCGGGCAGGAAAGCCGGATCATCGTTTTGACCATTCATGTGGACGGTGTGGACATCAGTGTTGCCGCTTCCGGTCAGATCGATTTGAATATTGATATCGATTATCTGCTGGGGGTGGATATTCTGCCGGCCACAGCATACGATTTCATTGGTATCGATGTATCCGGTTCATCCACGTTTTCTCCGGTATCAGCCGAATATAGGCAGCTCCCCATTTTGACCGCCATATATGAAAAAGTTCTGGTCAAAGAAGACAGCCAACCGCCGGAGCCCCTGATCAAGGGCTATGATCACGGCAGTGAAAAGGAGCGGACCGCCTATCTGGTTGCCATACTGGATAAAAACGGCAATACCCGCCTGGACATGGGCGATGAGATCGGCTATTACAGCCGCACACGAATAACAGTCAACGAAGATGATGAGCGGGTAATCGAGTTACCCTGCTGCCCGGGAGAAATCGTGGTCCCGGACTGGTTCACCGGCATACTCCATTTCCCTACCCCAATTCCCCGCATTACCAAGGGCCTTAATCGCGAGCCGAGAAGCGACGGCTCCCAGGGGCCCTACTGGATTTCGCATTTTATTGAGCCATAGGACGTGCTTAAAGACTATGTGGGGCATTTTCCCCGCCTGAGCGAGCCGATCAATTAAGCAGTTGATTGAAGTCGGAATTTATGTCATTCTAAAATTCGTTTGATAAATATAAGGCGCTAAGGCATTGAGTTTTTCAAACTGTAAGCCTTGCGCTGTGCCGCACCCCCACTTTGAAAAAGGGGGGATTGGGGGGATTTAAAGGAAATTGCCCTTTTTTATAAGCTTTTTCCAAAGCCAAAAGCGTTGAGTCTTTTAAACCTTGAACTGTGAACTGTGAAATTGAAGTTACTTAGAAGTATTCCCCCGGGCTGCCGCCCGGGACCGAGCCTATAAACAACTTAATGATATAAATTTGTTAAAAATTCAATCTCTGCTGATTCGTACTCGT
>DATGCF010000155.1:0-8354 GCA_035312245.1 Desulfosalsimonadaceae bacterium | reverse complement strand
CCGGCGGTTTCAGCATCGATTTTATCCGCAGCAATTGTCACCGCCTGGCCGCTGGCGACGGCATTGAGGTTCTTCTGATAAACGGTCAGGTGCACCCATACCCCGGTTAAATCAGACACCACAAAGACATCGGACCGGGTGTCAACGACTTCGCCGACCGCAAGGTTTCGCTCTGTCACCACACCATCGATGGACGCGGTAATAGGGTAACGCGTCAGGCTGGCCTCCTGCTGATTCGTCAGGCTGTCGATGTACTCCTGGTCAAATCCCAGGGCCAGAAGCTTCTGCGCTGCCCCGTAAATCTGGATTTCAACTTCGGCCAGGGCGGCTTTGGCATCCAAAAATTCCTGCTCGGAAGTGATTTTTTGCTCCCAGAGCCGTTTCTCCCGTTCAAAATTGGCGCGGACCAGCTCCAGGCGCTTGCTTGCCGTCAGGTAATCCGATTTCACATCCGCCAGTTCGCGGCTCTCGATCACGGCCAGGACTTCGCCCGCGGCGACCCTGTCCCCGACGTTTTTGAAAACTTCGCGCGTAAAGCCCGCCACCCGGGGCACGACATGGGCCACCCGGTTCGGGTCGGGAATCACTTCGCCGGGCAGTTCAGCCCGTATATGAATCTCCCCCGTTCCGGCCGGGGCGGTTTGAATGCCGAATTCCTTAATTTGCCGGGCGGTCATGTGGACCATCGGCTCTTCCTCGACCCCGTGAGCATCTTCGGCGCCCCCCGTGCTTTCATGGGCTTTGTGTTCAATCGATCCGTGATGTTCGACTTCAGCGTGCCCCTCTTGCCCATGTTCCTGATGATTTTGGGCTTGTGCGTGGGCATTGCCAACCGGCAATGCCGGGTTCCAGGCTACGGCGGAAAGGAAAAAAGCGGCAATCAGTATTATCAATACGGCTGGATAATGATGTCCATGGGTTCTCATTATTCTTTGTCTCCTTGTTTCGGAACGGTTTTCATAATATTCCGGTCTCTTGCCGGTGCTTTTTCTATTGATCGGCCGGTAAGCCGCTCGATTTCAGCGGCGGCCAGGTGATACGCAACCAGTGCGTCGTTGTACCGCTCTTGGCTGTCAAACAATACCCGCTGGGCATCGAGCAATTCCAGAAAGGAAGATTTGCCGTTTAAATAGCCTTCTTTTTTGGCGGCAAAAACCTGACGGGTGGCCGGGATGATATCCTGCTCAAGGGCAAGAATCTCGTCCCGGGCGGTCAGGGCGTTTTGAAATACAGCATTGAGCTGCCGGCGCCGATCGTTGAGAACCGCCGAGCGGCGGTCTTGCACCTGTTTTACGGCCTGGCGGGCGGATTCGATATTGCCCTGGTTGCGATCAAAAATATTTAACGGGATGGCGACTTCGGCAATAAAGGCGGTGTCTTCGCTTTCCGGTATCTGGCGGTAGCCGCCCGAAAGCGTCAGGTCCGGGATACGCTGCGCCTGGGCCAGATCATACCGGGCTTGACGGTATCGGCGCTCCGCCTTGAATCGGCCAATATCCGGATTTTCTTCAAGTGCGGCTTCCAGTACGCTAAAAGGCAGCAGCATGGGCAAGGTATCCAAAGTTTCACTAACCCTGTTAAAATCGGGCTCGGCGCTGCCCCAAAGGGATGCCAAAGCCTTCCGGTTCCCCTCCAGGCGCCGTTTCAGGCTTCGAAGGGCCTGGCGGTTGTTCTTTAATTCGATTTCCGCTTTTACTGACTCGACCGGGGACACCTTGCCGGCATCGGACTTTTTTCGGACTGCTTCATACACCCGGCTGGACAGATCCACGACTTCCTGCTGGAGCTTAAACGCACGTTGCGCGCCCGCGACCTCGATATAGGCCTGCTTTACGGCATTGCTGATGTCCTGTTCAATCATGCGCATTTCCCACCTGATGTTTTCGAGTTCTCCGGCTGCTGCCCGGCGGCGGTTTTTAATTTTGCCGCCCAGCAGAATGTCCTGCTCCAGGTAAAACGTTCGCTCGGCATTATCCGTGCCGGAAAACGGGCCGGATCCGCCAAAGCCCTCCAATTCGAAAGCCAATTCGGGGTTCGGATACAGGCCGGCCTGGCTTTGACGGGCTTTGGCCCGGCCGATTTCGCCTTCAAAAGCAATGATGTCGGGATTGTCAGACAGGGCTTTTTCCAGTGCCCGTTCTAGTGAAAGATTGTCTGGTGGTTCGGCAAACGCGGCTGCCGTCCATCCGTATAAGCCGATCAGCATCGCGGCCAGCATAAATGTCATTAAACGATAACCCATTAACTCACCTCTCGATTTTTCACGCATAAACAGGACTGCACGCACGGGTTAAGGCGCACGTATGCCTGTCAAGAAGTTTTAGATACAGATGATGTCAGAAAAAAAATGGAAAGGAGAAGTGGGTTAATTCAGAAATGCTTGTGTTTGGAGAAAAATGGGCGGTGAAAATGCCGGTAAGGATGAATCGGTGGCGGGACGCTGATGAAAGAAACGCGCCATTTCCTTGGAGTCCAGAAAAGCTCCGGGGTCAATGACGGTGATGGTTTGACACTGACAGGGAGGGCGAAGGGTTTTACCCAGATTTGTCAGTTCTATATCGACACAGTGATTTTCATTGCTGAACTGATCGGAGTTGCAGCTGGGGCCGGTGCCCTCCTGCCCGGCTGATGATGCTTTATGCGCCACATAATGAATGGCGGCGCCGCCGGGGTGTGCGTCACTTAAACAGATGGCGAAAACATCCGCATTGCCAACTAATCCCATGCAAAAACAAAGCAGCAGTATGGCTGCCCGATGATAAAGTTTTGCATGGTTATTCATAATGATCCTCATCCAATCAAATGTGACACTTTTTAATCAGCAGACATATAACTTCAAGTATTTCGGGTGTCAAATCCTTTATTTAACTCCTATTTAAAAATAACAATTAAAAAGCCAAAGTTGGTGAAAGGCAAATTTTTTTGATGCTTTTGAAAGGATTTTGTTATATGTTCTGGCATCAAAATCAAGTTTACAGGCCTGACGAATAAATATTTTTGGCCTATGCATAATAAATCGGTAAGAAGATACTGAAAAACATATGATCATGTTTCTAACAAACAATAATCGCTTTATGGCTATATATAGTATTGTTGGACTCGTAAAAAGTCAACTTGGGGACGGCAAAGAAAAAAGTTCAAGATCGCGGCGCGCAAATCCCGAGGAATGCAGCGTACTTGCTCGTACGTGAAATTTTGAGGGATGCAGCGCAACAAAGATATTGGACTTTTTACGAAGCCGTCAGAATTAGTCTCGTAAAAAAATTGGTATGCTGAATTATGACAGGCACAAAATTTTGAAAGGAATTTTAAATGAATCAAACTGATGCGTGGTATGAGTACCCTTACAACCTGGTCGATATGTTTGAAGACAGTGTGAAAAAGTTTGCTGATCGCCCGCTGGTGGGCATGAAAAATGCCGACGGCGAATATGAGTACAAAACCTATGGGGAGGTTGCCCAGCGGGTGGATAACCTTCGGGGCGGCCTGGCGCAATTGGGCATCGACAAGGGAGACGGCGTCGGTTTGATCATCAGTAATTCGGAAGCCTGGGACGTGATCGCATTCGCCACTTATGGCAGGGGCGCCCGGCTCGTTCCGATGTATGAAAAAGAACTGGAGAGCACCTGGCGATATATCATAAATGACAGCGGCATTAAGGTCCTGTTTGTCGTAAATGAGGACGTATACAATCAGGTGATCGGCTGGGTTGATGAAATAGAGACCCTTGAAAAAGTGTTTATTATTTACGGCAGCGGTAAAAACAGCATGGCCGCAGTTGAGCAAATGGGGCAAAAAAATCCTGTAGCCTCTGTAAAACCGGATCACAGTGATATTGCCACGCTGATTTATACGTCCGGCACCACCGGCGACCCCAAGGGCGTGCTCCTCAGCCACGGCAACTTTACCACCAATGTCCTGGCTTGCTCACGGGCGTTTCCCCATATTGATGAAA
Organism: Desulfosalsimonadaceae bacterium; assembly: GCA_035312245.1. Taxonomy (GTDB): domain Bacteria; phylum Desulfobacterota; class Desulfobacteria; order Desulfobacterales; family Desulfosalsimonadaceae; genus M55B175. Next base: position 4,399 of record DATGCF010000155.1, on the reverse strand, counting down.
ACGTCAGAACACTGTCTATATTGCCTTGGGCCCACAGTTTCGGACAGACCGGTGAACTCTATTTCGGGGTTTACGTTGGCGGATCGACCGGTATCATGGAGTCTGTGGATACAATTGTGGAGGATATGGCAAAAGTTCGGCCGACTGTGCTCATTGCGGTCCCCCGGGTGTTTAACAAGGTTTATGCCCGCATTCACAATATGATGCGGGAAGCCGGCGGTCTGAAGGAAAAACTTTTTAACGCCGCCAAAAAAGAGGCGGAAAAAAAGCGGGAGACCGGAAAGGCATCGATAAAATTGAAAATTTTGGACAAGCTGGTATTCGGAAAGATCCGCGATCGATTCGGCGGCCGGTTAAAAGAGGCGATTACCGGCAGTGCGGCAATGAATCCGGAAATTGCCAAATTTTTCATTGATATTGGCATTCCCACATATGATTGTTACGGCCTCACGGAGACCACCCCGGCCATGACCATGAACTCCCCGGCGGCCAACCGGCTTGGCAGTGTGGGGCGTGCCATTGAAAAAGTCACCGTGGTCATCGATAAAGGATTTGTCGGTAAGGACAGTGAAGACGGGGAAATCGTCTGTTACGGCCCCAATGTCATGCAGGGCTATCACAACAAGCCGGAAAAGACCGCGGAAGTCATCGTAAATGATCCAAAACTCGGCAGGGGGTTCCGCACCGGCGACCGGGGGCGGCTGGACAAGGACGGCTTTCTCTTTATTACCGGACGTTTTAAAGAAGAATACAAACTGGAAAACGGCAAATACGTGCACCCGGCTTCGATAGAAGAAGATATTAAATTAAATGCCTATGCGCTCAATGCCATGCTCTATGGCGAGGGAAAACCCTATAATGTCTGTCTGCTGGTTCCCGATTTTGAAGCATTGGCATCGGTGGCCGAAGAAATGGGGTTTGACGACAAAAGCCCGGAAGATTTGATCAAAGAAGAAAAAATTTATGATTTTTTAAAGACGGAAATTACCAATCACCTGAAGAAAAAATACGGCGGCTATGAAATTCCAAAGAAATTCATTCTTCTCCCCGAAGATTTCTCACTGGAAAACGGCACACTGACGCAGACCATGAAACTCAAACGCGGCAACGTATACGAAAAATATCAGGATCAGCTCGACGCGCTTTATAATTAAAAAAAGCGAAAGGCATGAGCACAATAGAAACTTCAGTTATGCTTGTTGCACTTGCGCCGCTAAGGAATATCAACCGGCTAAAGTTCTTTAAACCCCCAGTAGGGATAATCAAGGGCATAATCCGCGACTTTTCCGGGGCTTTTTTCGCGGCTGGCGACCAGCCAGAGCGTGCTGACGCGCTGGGCCGTAGACAGCGGATCCAGCAGGTCCCAGTTGGGCTGCAGAATGATGGCATTATCGGCACTGTATTCGATGTCGCCCGATTCCTTGAAGGAGCCGAGGTCCGGTTGTGTTCCATAGCTGCCTTCCCTGCCGCGTGATAATTCCGAAACCACAAGGAACGACACGTGGTGATCGTCGCGGATAGCCTCCATATGGCGAAGCCATTCATCGATTCCCGTTCGACGTTCCGATAGGCTTTTAAACGGCAGTTTGTGCAGACTGTCAACAACCACCAGGCAACTGTCCAGACGCGTTTCGTGCTGGATGAAATCAATCTGCCGCCGCATGATGTCCGGGCTCAGCTGTCGGTCCGTAACTACTCGAAAGAAGCGCAGCATCTTTTTCATCTCCTTCTGGGCCTGCTGGAGACGCCCGGCGGCGCCGGGATCTGGATTTTGAATGCGCAGCAATTCTTCCGAAAGCCTGCTCAGGCGGCAGAGCGTTCTGAGATAGATTTTATGCCGGCTGTTTTCAAAATCATAGTAAATGACCGGCACCCCACGCCGGGCCGCCTCAGTCGAAATCTGCATAAAAAATGTTGATTTGCCGGCCTTTGGCTGACCGCCCAAAATGTTAAGGCCGCTAATGCCGTTCATGGCCTGATCCATTTTTTCAAAACCCGTCGATACGCCAAGCAGGCTTTTGCCCCTGTCCTTTTCCAGGGCCTCCATGAAGATTGCATGTTCGCGCTCTGGCGACCTGAAGGGGGAAAATGCTTTTGAGCTTTTGACCATGCGGGCCACTGCCGCGCCGAATACATCCCGTTTTTCCCGGGCAAGCTGCGTCAGGTCATAGTCGCGATTAACGGTTGGCGGCCAGTTAAGAATCCGCGCTTTGAACCCAAGCCTGGTGGCAAGGGAGCGGGCTGACACCTGGGCTTCATAGGCGTTGTGAAACAGTATAAATACGTGATTGATATCAGCGAAGCGCTCGGGCGGTAATGCATCAAGAACTGAAAGGTCGGGAACGGCAACGCCGGGGTAGCCAAGCTCTTTGAGGGCCAGAAGATTTTTTTCGCCGTTGGTAATAAAAATGGCGCCGTTTTCGCAGCGATCAATCTCTTCGATGTTGAAAATCTGGAATTCCTTCTCCTGAAATTTTTCTTCGCCGATCCAGAAGGCGTCGGCGTCATTTCCGAGCCGGACGCAGCGGTAGGCGTAGCAGTTGCCGTTTTCTTGAAAGTAGGGGTAAGTCAGATATCGGCCGTTAAACCCAACCCGCATCTCATTAAGCGTCGCAGCGGATATGCCAAAAGTTTTGAAAAAGTCCATTGGTTCTCGCGTTAGGGCGAGTTGATATTTTCTCACTTCAGCATTCAGATTTTTCGCTGGAAACACCAAATTGCGCACGTAGGGAATCCGATCGGGATCGCCGCCCGGCACAAGTTTTGGATCAATGCCCCGCAGCCGGCCGAAGTGCGGGGCGAAGCCGCCGGGGCTGCAGCGGCTGAGGCATCTGAAATGGCCGTAAAAAAAGCTCTCCGGATCGAGGTTGACAATCAGCGTGCCGGGGGCGGCGGTTTCAGTATGCTTACAAAAGGGGCATGGCGCTTGCAGTGTTGAGCCCTCGAGTTGCGCTTGAGGCAAATGCCGCAGATAAAACTGTTTGATAGGATCGGCGGAATTCATTACGGTTTCTCCAGGCAAAATCCATTTCGGATTCATACTTCAATTCTATAAAATTAAGATTCCTTTGCGATAACGCCGCTAAGGGGACCTCCGAGGAAATCACGGTCTTTTATTTTAACGCTTGGCTGTGAATCGAAAAACCGTGGATTCGTCCCCGAAGGGGGACCGTAAACATAGATCCTACCGGCAAGGCATGACGGATTGCAAGAAATATTGAAATGTTGGCAGGTACCGCAATGTAAACTGGAAGAGGCCCCGCATCCGACCCCCACGGAAATTAGACAAAAAAATCACTAATATCTGCCGCTGCGGCACGTATCCCCGTATCGAAAAAGCCATTCTTCAAGCAGCGAAAGCAAAACAAGAGTAACTCCGATACAGAATAAAGTGATTCAGTCCAATTACCACAATTACCATAGGTTATATTATTCATTGGGGGCTGGGCTGGCGTTCTCCGTCGGAATGGTGGTCACGGGGACCGGTGAATTCTTCGTCACCCGTTCCGTAACGCTGCCGAACTTGAACTGACCGCTTTTGCCCCTTGTGGCCATGACGACCATGTCCACTTTTTCCTGTTCAATCAGGTTTAAAATCACCGATGCGGGGTCGCCGACGGCCACATGTTTAATGAAAAGCGGGCAACCATCCAGGTGGCGTTCACATATTTGATCAAGGCGCTCTTTGGCGCGTTTCTGGGCCTTTTTCATGAAGCTTGCAATTCGTTTTTCATCAAATTCACCATACCAGCTTTCATGGTGCATAACATCTTCGAAAACATGCACCACGTGGACCTCTGCGTTATAATTCTGGCTCAGGGACTTCACATGGTCCAGTGCGGCATGGGCACTGCTTGAAAAGTCCGTCGGCCATAAAACTTTCTTGATATCCATAAAGCATCCTCCTTTCGTGGGGTTGGCCTGTACTAAACCAAAACTAATCCTTTCACAGGCGTTTGTCACATATGGGCAGAAATTCATAGCCATCATCTCAGTTTTGCCTTTTTGTTTGCACAAGCCGTTCCTATGCCCATATTTAAAACAGAGCTTGAAATACAAATCCTGAAAATTTCTGCGTGACCTTTATGCATAATTCCATAAATTTCCAAGATCATTTATCGAAGGGAGAATACCATGAACCAGAAGATTATTGAGCTTTTGGACAATGAAGCCGACGAATTGCTGTCGTACCAGTGCCGAACCGTTTCGGCCGAACACCTCCATCTGCCGGGCCCGGATTTTGTGGACCGTATTGTTGCGCAATCCGACCGCTCCATTCGGGTGATGCGCAACCTGCAGGCCATTTTTGACCATGGCCGGCTGGGCGGAACCGGATATATTTCAATTCTGCCTGTCGATCAAGGCGTGGAGCATACAGCCGGGGCCTCGTTTGCGCCGA
>DATGCF010000154.1:0-7235 GCA_035312245.1 Desulfosalsimonadaceae bacterium | reverse complement strand
GGACCCGGCCAGGGCGGGCAGGGTCTTGGCGGCGGCGGACAGGGTAAAGGGCCCGGCCAGGGCGGCCGGGGCAAAGGCGGCCGCGGCGGCGGTATGTTTTGATTTAAACTGCTGCCGGAATCTTAGGCGGTCGCGCCATTGCCTTTTGCATGAGGGTGGTGTGCATTCGCCGGGATGCCGGCAGCAGCCGGGGGTTGATTGTGGAGACATGCGATGACCATCCGCAACCTGGATATCCTGTTTAACCCGAGTTCGGTCGCATTGGTGGGCGCCAGCCAAAAACCGGGCACCATAGGGGCGGTGCTGGCCCATAACCTGATAAGCGGCGGATTTGAAGGCGATATTTTTCCCGTAAGCCCCAAGTACAAAGAAATTGAGGGGCGCCGGGCTTACCCGAATGTGGATAGTCTGCCAAAAGCGCCGGATCTCGGCGTGATCGCAACGCCGCCGGATACGGTGCCGGATCTGATCGAAAAACTGGGCCGCCGGGGGGCCAGATCCGCCGTGGTCATCACCGCCGGGTTCGGGGAGGGCGAAAGCGACCAGGGAAAACACCTGGCTGCCCGCATGCTGGAAGCTGCCGGTCATTATCTGCTTCGCATTGTGGGGCCCAACTGTCTGGGGATCATGGTGCCCGGACGGGGCCTTAATGCCAGCTTCGGCCATGTCCATCCGTTCAAAGGCGATATCGCATTTGTCGCCCAATCGGGCGCGATTCAGACATCCGTGCTGGACTGGGCCACCTCAAAAGGCATCGGCTTTTCCCACTTTGTCTCCGTGGGGGACATGGCGGATGTGGATTTCGGCGATATGCTCGATTACCTGGCCACTGATTTTACCACCAAGGCCATTCTCCTCTACATAGAGGCGGTCCCCCATACCCGAAAATTTATGTCCGCCGCCCGGGCCGCGGCCCGGATGAAGCCTGTGGTTGTGGTCAAAGCCGGGCGCCATGCGGAGAGCGCAAAGGCCGCGGCTTCCCATACCGGCGCGCTGGCAGGGGCAGATGACGTCTATAATGCGGCGTTCCAGCGGGCGGGTATCCTTCGGGTGACAGATATGCAGGCCCTTTTTGATGCCGTGGAAACTCTGGGCAAAGCCTGCCGGTTTTCCGGCGACCGCCTCGCCATCCTCACCAACGGCGGCGGTATCGGGGTAATGGCCACGGATGTGTTAATCGATAAAAAGGGGCGCCTGGCAGAACTGTCTCCGGAAACCATTGACCGATTGAACCAAGTGCTGCCGCCCACCTGGTCGCATAATAATCCGGTGGACATTATCGGCGATGCGCCGCCGGATCGCTATGGGGATGCGCTAACAGCGCTGCTTGGGGATAAACATGTCGATGCCCTGCTCATTTTAAACTGTCCGACGGCTGTGGCCTCAAGCACAGAAGCGGCCCGCACGGTGGTCAATACATTGAAGGAAAGCGGCCCCAAGGCCGCCTCCCGCGGCGTATTCACCTCCTGGCTGGGGATGGATTCCGCCCGCGAGGCCCGGGAGATATTTGCCGAAAATAAGATCCCCACCTATGGCACCCCGGCCGATGCGGTACGCGGATTTATGCAGATTGTGCGCTACCGGCGCAGCCAGGAGATGTTAATGGAAACCCCGCCAAACATCCCCGAGGTCTTCGCGCCGCAAAAAGACAGGGTCCAGGGGATTATCGATAAGGCCCTGTCTCAGGCGCGGCCCTGGCTGACGGAAACCGAGGCAAAAGCGGTGCTCGCGGCTTATCAAATTCCGGTGGTCCGGACGTACGAAGCTGAAACCCCCGGTCAGGCCTCGGAGATTGCCGCCGAATTGGGCGGAATGGTGGCATTAAAGATCTTATCCCCGGATATCGTCCATAAGTCTGATGCGGGCGGCGTGGCGTTGAATCTCGCCTCGCCGGAGCTGGTCAAAAAGACGGCGACTGTGATGAAGGAGCGCATCCGTGCCCTAAAGCCCGGGGCGGCCATATCCGGATTTACCGTTCAGCAGATGGTGCAGCGCCCCAACGCCAGGGAGCTGATTATCGGCACAAACGATGATCGCCAGTTCGGACCGGTGATCCTGTTCGGCCAGGGTGGTACTGCCGTAGAGGTAATCCAGGACAAGGCCATTGGACTGCCGCCCCTTAACATGAATCTTGCTAAAGAGCTCATGAGCCGCACGCGCATTTTTCGCCACCTGGAAGGGCATTATGGCAAACCGCCCGCCGATTTGGAGAGCATTGAACTGACACTTGTCAAAATATCGCAGTTGATCACAGATATGGCAGACATCGCCGAACTGGATATCAATCCCCTGCTCGCCGACGAGCAGGGCGTGATGGCATTGGATGCCCGCATCCGGATTGTCAAATCGCAGATCCCGGCTTCAGGGCGATTCGTGATCTGTCCCTATCCCAATGAACTCGAGGAAACCCTTAACCTGCCAGACGGCCAAAAACTTTTGATTCGTCCCATCCGGCCGGAGGATGAACCGGCCTTTCAAACGCTTTTCTCCGCGCTTTCCCTGGATGAGATCCGTTTCCGGTTTCTGCACTCAATGAAAACCATGAGCCATAAAATGGCGGCGCGCCTGACCCAGATTGACTACGACCGGGAGATGGCCCTGGTCATCTGCGATCCGGTCGTATCGGAGGAATTCAGTCTTTACGGGATTGTGCGATATGCCGCGGATCCGGACAAAGAACGGGCGGAATTTGCGATCCTCATCCGCCATGACATGACCGGAATGGGCCTGGGGCCCATGCTCATGCGCCGCATTATTGATTACGCCAGAGATCAGGGGATCGGCGAAATTTATGGGGAAGTCTTGGGCGAGAACCGGCCCATGTTGAAGCTTTGCAAGGCATTTGGCTTTAAAATAAGAAACGATCCCGGCGAACCCGGCACGATGATTGTCTCACTGGCGCTGTAATTACTTTTTCATCTTTGATCGCAGATAGGCGATACAGCTATTCAGCGTCGCCAGTTCCGGATAGTCCGCTTCCGGGATCTTGACATCCAGTCTCTCCTGCAGCGCAGCCGCAAAATCCATAAAATCAACAGAATCAAAATCAAACTGATCGCGCAGCCGTTCACCGGGATGAATGTTTTTAATGTCCGCCTCCGGTGCGATGCTGCCGATAATCTCCAGGACCGCGTTTTTCATTTCATCTTCAGTCAGCATGGATCCGGCCTTTGGTTTCGGTTTCAGGATGATGCGTCATTCTTCCAGCTGTTTGATACAGCTCATCCGCCTTAAATGAGCTTCTCACCAGCGGCGCCGCGGCCGCCCCTTTAAAGCCCAGCTCAAGGGCCATGGATGCATATTCGGAAAATATCTCCGGGGAAACGAATGACTTTATCTCGTGATGCGTCGGCGAGGGCTGCAGATACTGCCCCATGGTCAGAAGATCACAGTCAGCATGCCGCAAATCCCGCATCGCATCGATCACTTCTTCGGCCGTCTCCCCAAGGCCCAGCATCATCCCGGACTTGGTGATAATATCCGGCTGAATGTGCTTAATGTTGGCAAGCACGGCCAAAGACTGCTCATAAACGGCGCCCGGCCTGACGTTCGGATACAGCCGGCGGATGGTTTCAATGTTGTGGTTGATCACCTGCGGGCCGGCCTTTGCAACGGACCGCAAAGCGGCGAAAGAGCCTTTAAAGTCGGGAATCAACACTTCAACGGTGATGTTCATATCCAGTTCATGAAGCCGGCTGATTACCTCTGCGAATTGGGAGGCGCCCCCATCTGAGAGGTCGTCCCGGGTAACCGAGGTGATGACCGCGTATTTTAAACCGAGCCTGCGGACCGCCTCGGTTACCGCGGCGGGCTCATTTTGATCAACAGGCAGGGGAATCCCTTTTTTGACCCCGCAAAAGGTGCAGCTTCTGGTGCAGACATCGCCAAGTATTAAAAATGTGGCAGTCCTACGGGAAAAGCAGTAACCCATATTCGGACACTGGGCGCTTTCACAGATGGTGTGGAGATTTAAGTCCTTTAAGAGCGCCTGCATGCTTTTAAGCATCGCCGGGTCAGGCGCCCGCCATTTGATCCACTTCGGGAAGGCTTTCTTCATAGCTTCTCCAAAGCTCGGTATGGCTGCCGGATGTGACGGCCGTGTCGAATATATCCGAGAAATGATCGATAAACGCTGAAACCACGGCCTCCATGGGGATATCGCGGCCGAGCACATCCGCCATTGATACGGCTTTTCTTTCCGTGAACCCGCATGGATTGATAAAAGCGTAATGCGCCATGTCCGGGGCCACATTAAGGGCCAGGCCGTGCATGGTTACCCATTTTTTAATGTTCAGGCCGATGGCGGCGATTTCTGCCCTGTCGATCCATACCCCCGGATGATGACTATCCCTTGCAGCAATAATGCCAAAGTCTTTTAATGTTCGTATGGCCACTTCTTCAAGATTGCGGACATAATGCGGGATATCCCGGTCCCTGTCCTGTAGGGATAAAATCGGATACGCCACCATCTGGCCGGGGCCGTGATAGGTGGCATCCCCGCCCCGGTCTGAAGACACCAGAGAAATCCCTTCTTCCTTAAGGCGGCTGACCGGTACCAGGACATTTTCCATCCGCCCCGTTTTCCCAATGGTAAGGGTGGGCGGATGCTCTAAGATCAGCAAAACATCGGAGATATTTCCATTGATCCGCATGAGCTGCAGGTGCCGCTGCAGCTGATAGCATTGGCTGTATTCAATCCGGCCGAGTTCATAACTCACGCAGTGCATGGCAAACCTCTCTTTGTTCGCGATTTTCATGTATATCTCAAATATAACCACATCATCGACTTAAATCCGCCTTACCCACTCATTAATCATACAAATAATCTGGTATGATTAATGCAAAGGTTTCTTATTAAAGCCCCGATCATTCGGGCCCTTAACAAAATATGATTGAAGCGCCCCACGCTTAAGCTGCTTGCCTGATAAAATTTTAGAAACCGCTGCGATTCTCGTTTAGCTGTAGAAATTATACCATCAATGCGGGAGAAAAACCAATGGCCTGGCAAACCGTGAAAAAAATCCCCGAGCAAACCCGCGTCCTGCCCAACCTCGACGACTATGAAAAAATCTGTGCGGAATTTACCTGGGAGGAGATGCGCCGCAAATTAAGCGGCCTGCCGGACGGCAAGGGGCTAAATATCGCCCATGAGGCGGTAGACCGGCACGCGGCCGGCCCCTTAAAGGACCATCTGGCCCTGAGATGGATAAGCGCGGACAATACCATGCGGGATTTTACGTATGAGGACCTCAAAAAAGAGAGCAATCGCTTCGCCAATATCCTGAAGTCGCTCGGGCTGAAAAAGGGCGAGCGGGTTTCCGTGCTGACCGGCCGCATGCCGGCCCTTTATATCGCCGCTTTAGGCACATGGAAGGCTTCGGGCGTCTTCTGTCCCCTGTTCGCCGCCTTTGGGCCGGAACCCATCTATCAACGGCTGCAGCGGGGGGATGTCAGGGTTCTGGTCACAACCGAAGCGCTCTACAGCAAAAAGATCAAGGGCATCAGGGGGCGGCTGCCGAAACTCGAATATATCCTCATCGCGGATGCACAGGAAGATCCCGGGGAAGGCTGCTTGTCCATGCCGAAAAATATGGCCGAAGCATCTGATGCGTTCACCATTTCACCGACAGATCCGGAGGACATGGCGGTTCTGCATTTTACCAGCGGCACCACCGGCATGCCCAAGGGCGCGATTCACGTGCACAATGCCGTTCTGATCCATTACATGACCGGTGCCTATGTCATGGATTTTCACCCGGCGGATATTTTCTGGTGCACCGCCGATCCCGGCTGGGTCACCGGGACCTCTTACGGGATCATCGCGCCCCTTGTTCATGGCATTACAAATATCGTGGATCAGGCGGACTTTGATGCGGAACGGTGGTATCGGATTTTGGACGACCAGCAGGTCAGCATCTGGTACACCGCCCCCACAGCCATCCGGAGGCTCATGCGCATGGACACGGATCCCCGGAAAACGCACAACCTGGATCATCTCCGACTGATCCACAGCGTGGGCGAACCCCTTAATCCGGAGGCCGTGTTGTGGGGCCGGGATGTTTTGGGCCTTCCCATCCACGATAACTGGTGGCAGACCGAAACCGGGGGGATAATGATTGCCAACTATCCCAGCATGGACATCCGTCCCGGTTCAATGGGGCGCCCCCTGCCGGGAATTCGAGCGGCCATTGTTGAAAGGCGTTCGGAAAACAGGGCGGAGATGATTGAAACACCGGATACCGAAGGGCATTTGGCCATCCGGCCGGGCTGGCCCTCCATGTTCAGGGGCTATCTGCATGACCCGGAGCGCTATCATCAATGCTTCAGCAATGGCTGGTACCTGACGGGCGATCTGGCCAGGCGCGATAAAGATGGCTATTTTTGGTTTGTCGGCCGGGCTGACGACATCATCAAAACCTCCGGGCACATGGTCGGCCCGTTTGAGGTGGAAAGCGCCATGATGGCGCATCCGGCGGTGGCGGAAGCCGGCGTGATCGGCAAACCCCACCCGATGATCGGCGAGATCGTTATGGCCTTTATCTCGCTTAAGCCCGGTTTCGAGCCAAGCGATGCGCTGCGCCGGGAGCTTATGGGATTTGCCCGAAAGGAGCTCGGCCCGGCTGTGGCGCCCAAGGAGATCAAGTTTCAGCAGAATCTGCCCAAGAACAAGGCCGGCAAGATTATGCGCCGGCTTCTTAAAGCCCGGGAGCTGGGGCTGCCGGAAGGCGATACATCCACCCTGGAGTCAGACGCGGAAGGGGCGACCGAAAAATGAATGAGACGCACGCCCATGAAAAAACAAAGGCCGCAGGCGCACGTGCGCACGCGCACCAGCTGCTTTACCAGATGCTTTTGATCCGGCGGTTTGAGGAAAAGTGCGCCGAGCTTTACAGCGCCATGAAAATTCGGGGTTTCCTGCACCTCTATAATGGCGAGGAGGCGGTGGCGGTCGGGGCGATGACGGCGTTGACCGCAGAAGACGCCATTGTGGCCACCTATCGGGAGCATGGGCATGCCCTGGCCCGGGGTATCTCCGCCCGCTCGATCATGGCCGAGTTGTATGGAAAAATGGAGGGCTGCAGCCGGGGCCGCGGCGGGTCCATGCATCTGTTTGATAAGGAAACGCGCTTTTTCGGCGGAAATGCCATTGTGGGCTCCGGCCTTCCCCTTGCCGCAGGGCTGGCGCTTGCCGATCGGATGCAGAAGAGATCCCGGGTCACCTGCTGCTTTTTCGG
>DATGCF010000153.1:0-3684 GCA_035312245.1 Desulfosalsimonadaceae bacterium | reverse complement strand
TCAAAATTCTGGTTCAAAACGCTGCCGACCCGCACGATGCCAGCCAGGTCCCCGTTTTGATCGAAAACAGGCGAGGCCGCCGCCATCACCATGGCATGGGTCAGCCGATCCGGACCACCCGGCTTGGCATGAGGTGTCGGTATGATCGATACACGGGCTTTTTCCAACAGATCCGGGGTTTCCAGGCGGAGGTAATCCATTGAAACAAGGGAAATGCACCCGGCGGACTTTTTGGATGCCATAATACGGCTGACCAAAGGATTGTCCGCCACATTCACCCCTGCCGCACCACCGCCGGCCGTTGCAATCACTGTCCCGGTTTTGTCCAGAATATTGATAAAATCATAGCCGGACTGGGTTGACAGGTCTTTTACCAAAGTCGGCGGAATCGGTTGCTCACTTTTGATGATTTCGGCCATGTGCGTACCGGACATCATCAGGCAAACCTTCTCTGCCTCCTCCAGCCGTCGGGCCAGCATGGCATCGGCGGTTTTTAGCGCCAATTCAATCCGCCGCTGGGCCTCGCTGATGACCATCCGGTTGATTAAAAAGCTGCCACTTAAAATGACCAGGGCACCGAAAAGCACCACCGCCCCGACAAAAGCAGCCAATAATTTTGAGCGTAATGGCAGATCCACTTTATTTTTCCAGCCCGGTTTTAATGATTGCACATGGCGTGCGCGCACGGAAAAAGGCTCAAGGATATCAAGCAATTAACACACACGGTTGGGAATCCGGTTTTTTTATTAAATGACTCGCTTGATACCCTTGAGCCAATGGATGAAATCAGGCAATCCGATCATTGCGCTTCTTTAACCTAAATTGAGCGATTTTCAAGTTTGCCGCAGATACAAGGAAAATGATGTCGAGCTATAGTGGCCTATGCGAGACATCATTTGACGCAGTAGATGCGGTGAAATTGAAAATCCTGGAGGGTTTCAAATTCTTAACCCATAAAATCCGTCAGCTCCTTTAAAAGAATGCAAAAATTTATATTTTAAAAATTTGGAGCGCTCAATTTAGGTTTAAATTTCTGGTCATATGCGAGCGCGACCAGTTCAGCCACCCACTGGGGGTCGGCCATATAGCTGCAGTTGATGATCAGATCAAACTCCTCAGGGGAGGCTGTTTCATCGCCGAAATTCTTCTTAAAAAATTCGCTCTGCCGATGGTCCTCATATTCAATGACTTGTTCCGCCACATCCTCGGGGATCTCCATCATCTGCGCAATCCGCTGAATGCGGTATTCCCTTTTACTGATAAATCGAACCGCCAACACCCGCTCGCGCGGCAGGAGTAGGTGGGTACCGCGACCGACAAAAATGGTGACGCCGGCATCCGCAATGGCATAGACGGCACTGGCGAGAAGACGCATATAATCGGCCATCACGAATGACTTCTCACCAAATAAAAACGCACCGAACTCATTCATTTTCCCGGGATACTTTTCATCGAAAAATTCAACAGTAGGCTTATGCAGGTCCGCGTCTTCGGCGATACGATTCAGGATCTCGCGATCTACCACTCTAAAGCTTTTTTTTCCCGCCACCATATCGGCAATTTGCAGGGCGCCGATACCAATCTGCCGGGAGATGCAGATACAGTTAGTGACCCGGGCGCTTTTCTGTTTTTTCTGAACCAAAGTCAGCCGATGCTGTTCCCACTCCCGAATATACTGATTGGCCAAATCTGCTGCATTAGGACGTTTCTTGGCATACATGCCGGGGACATACCGGCTGTGTTTCATGTCAAAGCTCATTTGCCCCTCCTTTGTTTGTTTGGAAGCAAACCTATAGAATTATCCGGACTGCTTCAGCACGGAGGCATTTTCAGCACTGGCAGTGAATTGAAGGCTTAATTCATAGGCATTGGCCTGGGGAATCATTTTCATTGAGAAACCGAGTTTGCGGCCTAAAGCCAGCATGTGCGTATTATCCCCCAGCACCAGCCCCCAAACCCTTTCAATGGTCTGGTCGCGGGCAATATCCAGACAACGCCGGAGCAGTTCAGCCCCAATGCCCTTTTTATGCCATGCATCCGCCACCACTATTGAGAATTCCGCATGGCGTGGATCATATTCCGGCATCACCCGCCCGACCCCAAGCATCTCCTCCCGCCCCGCCATTTCTCGAATCGCCACCAGGGCAATCTCCCGATCATAATCAATCTGCGTGAATCGGGCCAGCATTTCCGAAGAGAGTTTTTTCATGGGACTGAAAAACCGGTAATACACACTCCGCGCGGACAACGAGTCAAACAACTCCTGAAGCAATTTCGCATCCTCCGGCCGAATCGGTCGAATGACAAGGTTCCCGACATCCGGCAGGTCCACCTGGGATTCATATTGGTTGGGGTAAGGGCTGATGATCAGATGAAGCGGCGCGGTCACTGCGGATGGCTGGATGACAATCCGGGCATCCGCCGCAACCGGCATGCCGTTATCGACGATCAGCGGATTGATATCGATATCCTTAATTTCTGAAAAATCCGTGACCAGCTGGGACAGTCGAATCAATATCTCTTCAATGGCTTCGATATTGGCCGGCGCATCATTCCAATAGCCCTTTAAAATCTCAAATACGCGGGTCCCCTCCATAATCCGGCGCGCCAGCAGCCGATTGAGCGGGGGCAGCCCAAGCGCCCGGTCTTTTAACACCTCAGCATAAATCCCGCCCATGCCGAACATCAAAACCGGCCCGAAATACCGGTCCCTTTTAACGCCAAGGATGAGTTCATACGCCGGGCGATGGAGCATCGGCTGAACCGTTACCCCCCTGATAGCCGCAGACGCCTGGCAGCCGTCGACATTCTTAATGATGCGCCGAAAGGCTTCGGTCACCTCCGCCTCTGTTTGGATGTTGAGTACCACCCCGCCGGCATTGCTTTTGTGGGAAACATCCGCTGAATCAATTTTAACAGCTACCGGAAACCCAATGTTTCGGGCCGCTGCTATGGCTGATGGCTCATCCGTCGCGCCAACTGTTGGGTTGACCGGGATCCCGTATGCCGCCAGCAGCGCCTTTGATTCAACCTCGGTCAATATGCCGTTTTTCCGCTTTAGCCCGCTTTCGACGACAGCTTTGGCCTGATGCCGATCAAACCTCAACCGGGCCGGCAGGGTGGCTGGAATCTCCTTTAGCATTTCAATATGCCGGGCATACTGGCAAAGATCCATAAACGCCCTCACCGCCCGCTCTGGCGTATTAAATGTGCTGATACCCGCCTGAGTGAATATATCTCGGGCTTCTTCTACCAGATCACCGCCGAGCCAACAGGTAAATACCGGCAAATGCCGATGGGCGGGGAGTTTGGTCATCGCCCGCGCCACTTCCGAAGGATCACTCGCGGGGTGAGGCGCCCACATCACCAGCAGGCCATTGACCTCTGATGCCTTAAACAGGATATTGATAGCCTTCTTATAGATTTCAGGGGTGGCCGTTCCGAGGATATCCACCGGGTTGGCGTGACTCCAGTCAGCCGGCAGTATGTCATCCAGTTGGCGAATCGTCTCCGGCTGAAGCTTGACGGGTTCCATGCTGTAGCCGGCCAGGGCATCAACCGCCATCACCCCCGGGCCGCCGGCATTGCTCAGGATGGACAGTCCGGCCCCGGCGGGGCGGGGCTGCTTATCCAAAAATTCGGCACAGTCAAACAGTTCCTCAAATGTCTTTACCCGCACAATAC
>DATGCF010000152.1:0-4749 GCA_035312245.1 Desulfosalsimonadaceae bacterium | reverse complement strand
CCCGGCATAAACCGGTGCCACCATCAGCATAAGGGCCATCAGTACAACTAAAGGAATAATGGTCGAACAGCTGATTAAACTTCTGCGGCGCTTCTGCGTTTTTCCAAGCGCATCGGCAGGATTGGCTTGGTAAAAGCGATTGAATTTATTGTTGCTTTTTTATCTTTTATAATTTAGTATTATTAATTTTAGTATGTAATATTTATCAAAACTACAACAGATATGATATCCCAAAAAACGAGGAAATAGAATAAGGACCATCTACCTATGCCAAAAAAAACATCTGTCATTATTGCAAGCGATAACGTTATGTTCCGCGAGGGCCTGAGCTGCCTGCTAAGCAATGACCATCGCTTTAAGGTGTCCGGCGAAACCGGCAGCATTGATGAGGTGCTGAAAGGGGTTAAACAGTTCAAGGCTGAGGTGGTGCTACTAGATTTTACGCTGCCGGAACTGATCGCCCAGGACGCGGTGGGACAAATCCAAAAGGTCAATGCCGGGGCCCAGCTCATTGTTATGGGTCAGAACCCGGATATTGAGGATATCCGCCATAGTATCCAGGCCGGCGCGCTCGGCTTTATTTCAAAAAAGGCGACATTTGCCGATTTGACAGAAGCGATCGAAACAGTTCAAAATAACGAGCGCTATATCAGCCATGAATATATGAACACCCTCATCCAGGACTTTGCAAAAGCCGAGGTAACAAAGCCGGGACTGGCAAGGCATGAAAAACTGACTAAAAGAGAAAAACAGATTTTTGGAATGGTGGCCACCGGTCATGACCCGGAGGATATTGCGAAAAAGCTGAATATCAGCATTAAAACCTATTACAAGCACCGGAGTAACCTGATGGAAAAGTTGGAGGTCAACAATGTGGCCCAACTGGTCCGGTTTGCCTTTGACAGCGGTCTGGTTAAGATGGGCAAGGAGCAATAATTCAGGTATCAGTTAGACCTTCCGGCCCATTGCTCATACAAGGAGAACTCATGTTCAAAGTTATCGCTGAAAAGGCCCTTCCCCAGATTGGCCGATATTTCTGAGGGTTCCCAGAAGGCGACCGAATCGATCTCATCCGGATTAAACCGGGTGCTGCCGTTAAAGCGGCAGATGTAGGTATAAACCAGTTCGGATTCAAAATCATTGGCATGGATGTACTGATAGGCGAATTCCGGCGCGGCCCCGCGAATGCCTAGCTCCTCTGCCATTTCACGGTGCATGGCGGATTCAATGGATTCGCCACAGTCCACATGCCCGCCCACCGATGTATCCCACTTGCCCGGGGCCACGGTCTTTTTAGGGGATCGTTTCTGAAGCAGCAGCCGGCCGCAGTCATCAAACACCAGGACGTGGACCACCTGATGCAGCCAATCGCGGTTGCCATGGACTTCGCACCTCGGCGCAGCCCCGCAAACCGAGCCATCCCTATCCACCACCGCTAAAAGTTCATGGCGGCATGAGAGAAACCGGCAGATATAGTCGGCTGCCGCATCCGCCCCATTTTCTGTATTAGGACGAATTCTCGGCATATCAAGGAGCTCCGGCAGGGTTTCCAGAAACTCACCGGTTTCAAAGGCCGCCCCGGCAATCGGCATTCCACCCATTTCTGCCTGAATAAAAGCTTCCAGAACCCCGGATTCCCTGAAATTCGGTCGTGCCACATAGCCGAACGGCACCCCGGCCCGATAAACTTCTGCAAGCGTGCTATAGCCCGCTTTTCCCACCACTGCATCGGCCGCATACACCAGATCCGGATGGTAAAAGGCCGACCGATGGGGCAGACGCAGGACATTGCCGTGCCGCTCCCCTTCCGGCGGCAGTTCCGGGTAGGCACCGGGCACCACAAAAAAAACATCCTCACCGAAAGCGGCCAGCCGGGGAAGAAACCCCGGCGCATCCGGAATACCGCCCATGGTAATTAAAACCATTTGCCGGTTTTCCGTTAACCCGAGCCGCTGCCGGATATCCGCGCGCCGCGTAGCGGGTTTTCTGCTGACCGGCGGGATTTTAAGATCAGCGTTTGAATGATGGGCACAAAAGGGGATCGCCTGAATCCGGTGATCGGCAGCCGCAAAGATATCGTTTAAATACCGGACATGGGGTTCCAGCTGCGGCGCATGGGGCATATAGGCTTCATAGATCCAGTCCCAGGTAAAATTCTCGATCAGAATGGAGGGAAGCCCCGCCCTTTTTGCTGCGGCAATGCCCCAGGGCGAAATATCGCTGACTATCAGCCGGCAATCAAGCGCGTGCAGCCTTTCGGAAAGTGCGCCCAGCTCACGCTCGTTCATCGGATAGGTTTCATCCAGACGGACGATGGTAGATTCAAGGTCCATCGCCAGGGGCGAGCGCTGAACGGTGCCGATGTCAGCGGCAAACTCGTGATGGGAAAAGGCGGCGCACAGGGTATCTTCAAAAAACCAGGCCGGAACGGTGGTAAACAGGTGCACGTGTACAAACGGCCATTTCTCGGAGATGGCATTAATCACCGCCGCAGCCCGCGATGCATGGCCGAATCCATGCGGCGAGATAAAAAAGGCGATGGCGACCTCGGGATACATGTTTTGATTCATACCAGGGTCTCCAGCTTCTCCCGGATGTCAAAAAAATCCGCCCATGGATAGTAGGATATACCCGCCTCTTCCAGGAATGCGGCCAATGAACCCCTGGCAAATACGGTGTCGGCATGCTGGGCCATCTGGAAATCCGTAATCCCGTCTCCGATCACAATCCGCTCGTCCGCGGCGAACTCCTTCATGACTTCCGCCTTGGCCACGAGTTCCGAGCCCATTTCATAGGCTGAAAAAACTTTCAGATAGGTATCGCTGGTCTCCACATCCGCCGCAATAATTCGGTGCGCCCGGTCGATCAAAGTCCCCATTCGGGCCTCCACCATGCCTCGCAGCCCGCCGGAAAGCACGATAAACGGGATATCCTTTTGCTCCAAAAAATCCAGGAGCGCTTCAAACCCCGGACGGATGGGAATATCCCGGACAAATTTTATAATGTCCGGATATTTTGCCGACGGTATGGCCTCCACCATCTCCCGGACCCCGTCCCGGATGGTTACTTCCCCCGACTTTAACCGTTTCATCATGCCATCATATTTATGGGCGGCAAACTCCTTTAAAACCGCTTCCAGGCTCTCCCGGGCGGTGATGGTGCCGTCAAAATCACAGAAGAGAATGCGGTGTTTTTTTGTCATGGCGTCTCCGTCAATTCTGCTTTTAAAATGTTAACCCGCCTAGACAAACTGAAGCAGAAACTTCTGCAACGCTGCCAGCAGGCCGGCGGTCAGCACGATGCCGCCGATGAGATAGTTTACGTGGTCATCCGCCAGCGCATAGGAAATTTTCGCGCCCAGCCGGGTGCCTAACATGGACATAGCAACGACCAGCGGGATCAATTGGATCAAAACCGGGTTGCTGAAAATCCCATCCGGGATTTGAAAAAATATGCCGGCAGCGGCAAACAGCGTGCAGCAAAAGGTGATCATCATGGCCGTCCCCGTTGCCGTCAGGGTGGGGTAGGCCAGACAGGCCATCAAAAAAACAGCAAACCCCATCCCGCCCCCGATACCGATCAATCCCACCTGAAATCCCATGGCGGCGACTGCCGGATAAATCAGCCGCGACCGGGACTTGGCCAGGCTTTGCCGGTGGATTTCCGGGAAATGCAGAATGGCCTCCGGGTCGTATGCCCCGGCGGCCATCTTTAACTTGATTCGATAACCCCGAAATATAAATGCCACCCCGAACAGAATAACCAGAAACCCGGCGGCTCCGCGAAACATCTCCTGGTGGCCGGGGATAAATATCGTTCCCAGCGCAATCCCCGCGGCAATCCATATCAGCGCAAATGCCGACATCATCAGCCCGAATTTGACGTCCACCCGCTTGTGCGGGTAGGCGGTTAACACCATCATCAGGGCATTTCCGCAGTCAATAAGCAAACTAATAAACAGGGTGAGATATAAATCAAACCCGAACAGCACAAAAAATACCGGTACGATCAGCGGCCAGGCCGTAAACCCGATGGCGCTGGCGGCAAATCCGATGAAAACGGACAGGGGTATGAGCAAAAAAAGCAGTATTAAAATGATTTATCCTCCGGACCTGAATATTGCCCCGCGATTTTAAAACCTACTTTTCATATCAGACTTCTGTGTCAATGTCATTATTACCATCTTACTCTTACTCTTAATCTTGCTCTTACTCTTTCTTTTGCGGCTCGCGCCATGCGATGTGTCTAACTCTCCGGTATTTTGCAGAAGGCATATTTTTATAATCAACTCTTACCGTTTCTCAGATTACCCCACCAAATTATGCTTTGCGTTCGCCAGAAAAAATTGTAGAATTAATCGAGTTAAGAAGTTATTGGATTTCCATAACTTAATAACCTGTTCGGGGGCGAACGGTCCCAAATACCCATAATTTTACCATTCCGGAGGTTAACCCTATGAAAAAAATTTTAATCGGCATCGGCATACTGATCGTGATCCTGGTTATCATTATTGCTGTGGCTGTATCCAATCTTGGCCCGATGATTAAAACGGCGGTCAACAAATACGGCCCGGAAATCACCCAAACCGAGGTCAGGCTGGCGGATGTAGATGTGGCCCTGTTTGCGGCAGAGGCCACTCTGTCTGACTTCCTGCTTGGAAACCCGAAGGAATTCAATGCCCCCGAGGCCATGACGGTAAAAAAGGTTCATGTAAACTTAAACGAAAAAACCATCCTTAAGGAGACCATC
>DATGCF010000151.1:0-4690 GCA_035312245.1 Desulfosalsimonadaceae bacterium | reverse complement strand
GCCCCACACGCCGACCCGATCCCCGGCGATCACCACGATGGCTGAAACCCCTTCAATCTGCCGACCAAACGCGATGGCCCGATGGATGTCATCGGCTGAGGCGACCTGATTGCCGATTGCCGTAGCGGCCGCATCCGCCTGTCCGTAGCTCAAGGAATGGCCGATGGTGGCCGAGGAGGTGCACACGCCCAGCGGCCCTGCGGAGGCATCCAGTTCCAATCCAATTTTATTGGTAAACGGCGATGGGCCGGCGTCAATGGCCAATGTAAATGGCGCATCCAGTTTGACAAACACATCCCCACCGTTTTCCACCATGACCTCTCCGGAATCCGCAAGCAGATCTTTTCCCACATATTCGGCCATGGCACCGGCCACCGCGGCCATCGGGCCGACATCAGCGGCCCGGGCGGCCGCCGCCATATCCCGGACGATCGGAGGCGCCGGTCCCGAAAGCGGGATGGGCCTCATGGCGGACAAAAAATCAGGGGCAGCCGCAATACAGGCCTCAATATAGCCCCGGTAGCGGAGCACATACTCCCGGACCTTTGCCTCAAGGGGTTTTTCGGTCTGAACCCAAAGATCGGTTTCCTTGACGCAGACCCGGTAACCTGAAAGATGCCTATTTCCCAGGGATTGCCGATAAACCCGCTGCTTTCCCAAATTCAGGACCTCTCATGCCAGTGGCGCTTCCGGACTAAGCCCTTCCGGCGCCTGTCTTAAAAAATACTGGTCAGTCATACCGGATATAAAGTCGCGGGCGATTTCCTCCGGTTGATGGGCGGAAAGGTAGGCCTCGGCCATGCCGTCAATAAAATTGGCATAAACCGGGGAGTTCTTGCGCTGGTGGCGGATATCATCCACAAACCGTTCAAAAAGCAGCTGGTAGAGCCGCTTGATGGTGGATAAATTCTTCTTGATCACCGGATTCTTGTAAATCCGGTGGTAATTGAATGCCTTTAATTCCTTTAGGGCTGCCGAAACCGCCGGGCTAAAGGCGATACAATCACTGTCCAGACTGTGGTGGATGATATCTGTCACCAGATTATAAACAATGTTACCGTTTGTCTCGCCCAGATATTTAACACTCTCCGTCGGCAGTTCATTTCTTTCGATTAAATCGAGCCGGATGGCATCTTCGATATCCCGGCCGATATAGCTGACCGTATCGGCAAACCGGACCACACAGCCCTCCACTGTCATGGGCAGGAGAGAAACCGGCTCACCCGATTTTTTTTGCGCCATCTCGCGCTCATGATCCGCAAATGTTTTTCCCCGCCGCGGGGCGATCCGCTGATCATGCACCTCGCCGTCATGGCAGAGAATCCCGTCCAGGGTCTGCAGGCAAAGATTCCACCCCTGCCCTTTTCTTTCCACATGCTCGAGGAAATGAACGCTTTGCACATTATGATGGAACTCCCCGATGCCCGCCTGCCCGCAAAGTTCGGACAGACAACTTTCGCCGTCATGGCCGAAGGGGGGATGGCCAATATCATGGCCGATGGCGATCGCCTCTATCAGATCCTCATTTAACCCAAGAAACCGGCCAATGGTTCTGGCCACCTTGGATACCAGCTGCACATGAAGCATCCGATGGGTGATATGGTCGTTTTCAATCAGGTAAAACACCTGGGTTTTGTCAATATAGCGGGTATAGGCCAGAGAATGCAGAATGCGGTCCACGTCCACGGCAAAATTCTGCCGATAGTCGGCCTCCAGGCGCTTTTCTTTTCTTCGCCGAACGCCTGCCCCGCTTCTGACGGCAAATTCTGAAAGCTGCAGGGCCTCCCGCTTATCCAGAATCTGCCGCAATCCTTCCAGATCAGATTCTTCCATCGCGAATCATCTCCTCCATCAATTTCGAATAATCGATGCCGGCTTTTTGAAATCCCTGTTTACCGTATTTCATGTTGGCCTCCAACATATAACAAACTCCCCGATAAAGACAAATATCCAATCCCACGTCATTCCAGCCGCACCGGCGGGCCGTATCCAGGGCAAGCGCTTTTGCCGCGGCCGGGACATCGCCCAGCTCAATGGCGCCGCCCTGCTCGATGTTATTGCGGAATTCCCCCGGACCGCCAACGCGCCAATAGGCATGCGCCACCTGATCGCCGATGATGACCACCCGGATATCCCGGTCAACCGGAAGATATTCCTGGATATAGGCAACCGTTGAAATTTCACAATACTGATCCAGCTCCGCCTGGCTGCGAATTAAATAGACGCCCCGGCCAAGGGCGGACCCGCGCGGAATCTTGGCCACAAACGGAAAATCAAAATGCCTGAGAATCTTTTCAGCTTTTCGGCGACCGTAAAAAAACCGGGTGCGGGGCGTGGGCACCTGTAACAGCTGAAACAGGGTCGTCTGCTTGATCTTATCCTGAACAAACCGGTAGGTATGGCTGCTGGGAAATGTTTTTTTCCCCATGGCATCGAACATGTCGATATAATGGGTTGAGGGGTAATAGATCTTTTCCGCCCGCCGGATGAGATCGGCTTCTTTTTCAGAATAGTCGGAAAAATTCGGCCGAACTCCCAGGGTACGGACATTCCGACAGCTATTCAGACGCGCTTCCAGAGCGATCACGGATTGATCAGGGGCGTTGGGGGATGAGGAGTCAGCAGGCATCAAAGGGGTATCTTCGGCTCGCATTAGTTTTTAAAACCCACTGGGCGGCTTTTCCGCATAATGAACCAGCGTTTTCAGGCCGGCGAAACGACAAACTGCTGGTCCTCCACTGAAACATTCGGCCAGTATCGGTGCATCTGGATGGTAAAACCGGCTGCCCCTTCGCTGGTAAAAGCGATTCGCCCGGGGATGTAAAAACCGTCGATCTGCCGGTAGCCGGACAGATTTGCCGTATAGGACGGGGTTTGGCCGTCGTAGATCCTTACGGCTGAAACCGAGGCATGGTCCGGGGTTAACGTGATCTTCTCTACCATGCCACTCCAAAACCGCCGCAGAATGAGCTGGTCGCCGGCTTCGGCATCTGTTCGGATCATCTCCACCTCCCCGTGGGCATATACCGGAAACCGCCCGGCCAGAAAAAAAACCAATTCCCGAATGGTGACCGGCACATCGATCACGCGCTCCAGACTCGGATTGCTCAGCCAGTGCTTGCGGACCTCCTGGGTGTCAACCGAATAATAGTAAAAACATTTCCCGTCATAGGCCACTTTCATCAACGGCCGGCCTGCCGGCCCTAATATTTCTACGCGCAGGCGCCCGTCAATATCCCCGAGCCAAGCGATGCGCGCGCTTTGAGAGCCCGCGGCATTCCATATCCGAATATTGCCGATGCCCTTGAATGTTTTAAGCGTCTGATTGCGGTGATATAATTTGGCCAAGAGGCGTTCGGCGCGGGTTTCGCCGTCACCAATATCCGGCTTGATCCGGGGCTGGCAGGCGGCAATTAAAACAAGTGCCAGCAAACAAACAACGCCACGCCGCCGCATACCCCCTAAAATCCGCTTTGTCTTAGAGCTTCGATTTTGTCCTCAAGCGCGGCCGCATTTTCCGCGTTTTTTTTAAGCGCCTTTTGATATAAATCAAGCGCTTTTTGCGGCTTACCCAGTTTGTCATACACATCGCCCAAGTGTTCGAGCACGATGGGGTCATTCGGAATCAACTCCGCCGCTTTTTCAATATACTGAAGCGCCTTTTCATACTCTCCCCGCTGATAGTATACCCATCCCAGGCTGTCGATGATATAGCCGTTCTCCGGCTTCTGCTTAAGGGCCTTTCGGATTAAGGATTCGGCCTTTTCCAGCTGGATGCCCTGATCCGCATAGGTATAGCCTAAATAATTGAGGGCATCCGCGTGTTTGGGATCCAGCTCGATCACCCTTTTCATCTGCTCAATGCCCGCCTCGGTTTGCCCCTTTCTATCATAGAGCACGCCCAGTTCAAAATGGAGCTCCGTATTTTCCGGATCAATCTCAAGACCCTTTTGGATTAAGGTTTCAGCGGCATCCAGTTCCCCTTTTTCCTTGTAAAAGGAACTGAGATAAGGAATAATTTCGCTCTTTCCTTTCTTATCAACGGTTTCCAGGGCCTTTTTCAGTATCCCGATGGCCTGGTCCAGATCTTTCTGCTGGTAGGAAATGATCCCCCGATGAATCGCTGCATTGAGATAAAACTGGGACTTCTTGGGCACGGCATCGAATGCCGACATGGCTTTTGCGACATCATCCAGGTTATAATGCACAATCCCTGCGGCGTAATGAAGACCGGGATTATTCGGGGCGCTTGAAAGCATGCCCTGAAGCACTGTCAACGCCTCGTCATATCTCTCTTTAAGCACCAGTCGCTGAATAACCGTGCGGATAACACTCGCATCCTCAACGCTCCGTCGCCCGAGTTCGGCAAGTATCTCATCGGCCGCCTCGGTTCGAAAACGGGTATAATAGGCCAAGGCGAGCTCAATGGCCGCGGCCACATTATCCCGATCCTGATCCAGAATCTCCTCATAGACGGATATGGCTTTCTCCCCCATATTCCGCGACTTGTATAGCTTGACCAGCTCCCAGCGCGGCTGATTCAATGACGGCGCAAGCGATAGGGTCCTTTTGAATGCGGATTCCGCCTGTTCAAAATGGCCCTGGCTGGCATGAATCTTTCCCAGATAAAAATGCCCCACATAATCCTCTGGGAAATGGTCGATCATTTTTTCAAACACATCCCGCGCCT
>DATGCF010000150.1:0-10533 GCA_035312245.1 Desulfosalsimonadaceae bacterium | reverse complement strand
CCCATACTCACACATGCATCAAGTCCGCTCGTGTACCGAAACAGGCCGACCATGGCCAGGGCAATGGCATCTGAGGCATGATAGGGCCGTATGGGCCCGGGGTGATTCAGCCGGTGCCGAACGCTTTCCGCCAGCTGCTTCTTATTGGCGCTGCCGTTTCCGGTCAGAATCTGTTTGGCGGTGCGGACCGGAATCTCCTTTACCGGCAGATGAAGCTGACAGCCGGCCAAAAGGATCACCCCGGTGACCTTCCCGAGCATAATGCCCGATTTCGGAAACCGCTCCAGAGAAAACACATCCTCAACAACAATAAAATCCGGCGACTGATGGGTCAAAAACGAAATCAATTGATTATAAATCCGATTCAAGCGAATCGGAACCGACTGATGGGCAGATGTCTGGATACATCCATAGGAATAGCGGGCAACCGAAAGCTCGGTGCCCTCGATAACGGCAACCCCCGTGGCCGCCAGGCCCGGGTCTATGCCTACAATTTTCATTTATTATTGCTCGATCCGGTTAATTTTCTGCCGGGCGATGTTGGCCTCATTGGCGTCCGGAAACTTTCGGATCAGTTCTTTTAGCACCAACCTGGCGTTCCCGGTTTCCCCGAGCTTTTGAAAGGCAATACCCTGCTTGAGATAGGCGGCCGCCACTTTGTTGCCGTTCGGAAAATTTTCGATCACCTTCTGATACTCCAGAATGGCCTTTTCATACCATTCCTCGTTGTAATAGACTTCCCCGATCCAGAAACGGGCATTATCCGCCTTATCCGAATCCGGGTAGGTCTCCAGAAACTTTTCAAAGGCATCCCGGGCGGTTTCATAATTTTCCTGGTCAAAAGATTTTTTGGCAAAACTGTACAACTTATCTTCCGGCAGATCTTTTGACGCGGCTGTCTCCGAAGATTGGCCGTCCACTGCAGCCTTAATTTTTTCTTCGGATTCAAACCCCAAATAGCCAGCCAACCGGGAAATACGTTCATCATTGACATCCACGGTATCTGACAGGGATGCAAGCTTTTCACGGTTGGCATCCAGGCTTTTTTCCAGTTCCTTGATTTTTTGGCTCAAGCGATGCTCGGTTTCTTCAAAGCGGCCGGAAAGCTTGCGCACCTCGCTCCGTAATTCATAAAATTCCGCATCCTGCCCGGCATAGAGTTCGCGGATGCGATCTTCTTGGGTTTTCCGTTTTTCCAACCGATCCTTCAAGGCACTAATCTGCTTTTCAAGCGAGTTATTCCGGGCCTGAAGATTGCTGATCCGGTTTTCCAACCGCACCACGTCGGAATTCGTCGCACAGCCTGCCAGCAATAAGAAGCATATACTTGCTACTAGAATAGAACGCCACATGGATTTCATCATCCGGCTTATTGTTTTTTATAAAATAGAATCGGGGCGGCTGCCTATTGCTGCCGCCCCACGCGAAACCCAACAACAATGCGCTTTATTTAATTCTGAAAACACCGCGCCGATTTTTGGCCCATGCCATCTCATTATGCCGGGGATCCACCGGGCGTTCCTCCCCGTAGCTGATGGTTTCCAGCCGCGACGGATCAATACCCGCGTTGACCAGATAATTTTTGATGCTCTGGGCACGCCGCTGGCCCAGTGCCATGTTATACTCCTTGGTGCCCCGTTCATCACAGTGCCCCTCAATGACCACCTCCCCCTCGGGATGCTTGCGCAGCCATTCTACTTTTTCTGCCAGAATCTGCCGGGCTTTTCTGGTTAACGAAGCGTCGTCAAACCCGAAATAGACATTTTCATTCACAAACTCCTGCTTGGCGGCCCTTTCCTCTTCAGCCTGGCGCCGGCGCTTTTCAGCTACTGCTTCGGCTCTTTCCTGGGCGGCGAGCTCTTCTTCAGATATGCCCGTCGCTGCCTCCTCCCCGGTTTGTTTGGCCTGTTCCGCCGCCTCCGCCTGCTCCTCGCCGGCTGTGGTGGCAACCTCCTTATGCTTGGCGCAGGAGACCACAAACAAAAATGCGATGACCAACAAAAGAAGCCCGAATGTTACACCTAAACGCTGCTGTTTCATGTCTTTTCTCCTTTACCCTGTCGCATTCACGTTGAAAAAATTGTCCTTTACTTGATTTCCATGGCCGGTGACCAATCCGGCAGAATCTGTTCGCCCGCCATATCCAGCAGCGGACGCTGATCCGTGCCGGATGCGGTCATGACATAAAGCTTGGCGGTGCCGGATCGGGTGGAACTGAATACAATTAATGTGCCATCCGGCGACCAGGCAGGTGCTTCGTTGCTGCCGGCATTCCGGGTTAACTGCGTCAATCCCTCGCCGTCGGTGCCGATAACAAAAATATCGGCCTGTCCCCCCTCCATTGCCGAATAAACGATCTTCTCGCCATCAGGTGACCAGTCCGGCTCGGTGTTATAGTTGCCTTCATAGGTTAACCGACGGGTTTCATCGGTTTCCAGATTTTTGATATAAATCTGCGGCGTGCCGGCCCGTTTTGACACAAACGCCATTTTTTTGCCATCCGGGGAAAAGGTCGGCGACACGTCAATTCCCCAGCTGTCAGTTAATCTTTTATCAATTTTGCCGGATTCGGTCAAAAGATAAATTTCCTCATCCCCGCTCACGGACAGGGTGGCAGCCAGCCCGGGCTGGCCGGGCAGCCAGGTCGGCGTGATATTGATGCCATCATAGGCGATCCGTCGGGTTTTGCCGCTGTCTATGCGCCGAATAAGAATGGATGGGCTCCCCCCGGCATAAGAGGTGTAAGCGATGGACGCGCCATCCGGCGACCAGGCCGGAAACAGGGTGATCGCCTGGCTCTTGGTCAGGCGTTGGGGCGCATGACCGTCAAATCCGCAGATGTAGATGGCGTTTTGATTGCCCTGCTTGTTGATAAAAACAATCTGGCTGCCAAACAGTCCCTGTTTGCCGGTCAGACGATAGACCATCTCGTCGCAGAAGCGATGAAGCATCTGCCGCATATCGCTCTGACTACCGCCATAGCGCTTGCCAAACAGCAGTTCGCCTTTAAAGGTGTCAAAAATCCGGATTTCCATTCGCACCGTGTCATCGCTTAACCACAAACCGCCGGTAATCAGCAATTCGGCACCAATATCGGTCCAGTTGCCGAAATTCAGATCCGCTGACGTAATGCCCTTATCCCGGGGTTGTTCAAGAAATGCCGCCGGGTCCACCAGCTTAAAATAACCGGTAAATTCAAGTCCATCGCTTAGGATGTTTGTGGCCTGATGGGCCCTATCTGCAGCTTTGTCCGATTCCGTCATGGTTTTAAAAACGGGCACCGCAATCGGAATTTTTTTCAAAAACGGCTCGCTGATATTGATATAATCATATGCGGCTTCCGAATGCGCGGCAGATCCCCACGCCCATTGCCCTATAATGATAGTCAAAACAAGAATCAGACCAATTCGCGCCAATCCCTTAATCTGCATGTATACCGCCTCATTCGATTGTTCGTGCTTTTCTGGTTACCGGCGCTTTAACCCGGATGGCGTAAATCCGACCATCAGATGATAGTATGGATATCCGTCCGGCAGCGGCGGGAGCGGATCGGATTTCATGACCGTCCGATGCGCCGACTCATCCAGGTATGGATTGCCGGAGCGTTTCTCATACCAAACCTCAGTGATGGAACCGTCCGGCATGATCTTCATCACCAGACGGCTCTCCAGTCCCTGGGTCTGGCCGGCCAATTTTTCCGAAAATACCCAGTTGTTTTTAAGCCGCACCGCCACTTCCGCCTGATAGACCTCGATCTGGGCCATATCCCGGGCGGACCCGCGGTCGCCGCCTGTTTTGGCTGCCAGCCGGTCGGTTAGCTTCCGGTCGGTGCTGCCGACCTCGGATTTTAATGCGCTGATCCGGTCTTTTAACGGGTTGGGGCGGGAATTTTCGGACTTTTCCTTCAGCTTTTCAACAGCGCTTCGATGCACAGCCGCCGTCCGGACGGTCTTTTTTTTCATTGACGCCTTGATCTTGGGGCCGGGTTTTTCAACCACATAATCCGAAGGATCAAACTGTTTTTCCGGTGCCTGCTTCACGGGTATCACCGCTTTTTCCGGTTGATCCGGCGGCTCAGCCGGCGGCTTGTCTTCAGGCACATAGCCCTCATCAGCGTTTTCTTCAGGCGCAGGCGCTGCTTCCGGCTCAGCGGGCGCACTCTGATTTGATTCAACGGCCGAATCCGGCGGCAGTGGCGTCTGAGGCTGGAGTGCGGCCAGATCCACCTCAATCACATGCCGGTCCGAAAAGTCCGGCATAGAGACGGACGGAAACGGAAAAAACAGAACGGTGGCAATCAGCACAATATGACAAAGAAGGGATGCGGCGGCATACCAGTGCCAGCCAGCCTGGGTTGATTCCAGATAGCCAATTTGTCGTTCATCTGACGTCATTTTTCTGCGATGTTTCCCTTTTGCCGATGCCTCAGGGTTCTTCGGATTCATCTTTGGGCTGGGTAATCATGCCCAGTTTTTCAGCACCGGCGCCTTTGATGGCGGCCATCACCTCAACTACCCGGCCATAGGCAATCCGTTTGTCCGCCTTTAAAAAAACGGCCCGGGAATGCCGATTTTCAAATATTTTTTCAAGCTTTTCCTGAAGAAAATCCAGTCCTACCTCATAATCATTGATACGGATTTTATTGTCCTTGTCAATAGTGACCACCAGCTGATCCTCCTCCGAGGAGAGCTGATTCGAATTCCGGGTTTCCGGGAGCGACACATCCACGCCCTGGACCATCATGGGCGCGGTCACCATGAATATGATCAACAGCACCAGCATGACGTCGACGAAAGGCGTCACATTGATATCGGACATCAGCGGATTGTTTTTTGTGGGCAATTTCACGCCGCGGCCTCTCCGGAAAGAATGAGTTCACGCTCCACAATGTTTAAAAAATCGGATGAAAAGCTTTCCAGTTCGGATTCGATAATCCGTATTTTCTGATTAAAATAGTTGAACGCGATCACCGCCGGGATGGCCACCGCCAGACCGGCGGCCGTGGCAATGAGCGCCTCGGAAATTCCCGGTGCCACCGCGGCGATACTGGTCACGCCCTTTTTAAAAGCAATGCTGTGGAATGAATTCATGATCCCCCAAACCGTTCCGAAAAGACCGATAAACGGGGCAATATTGCCGGTGGTGGCAAGAAACGGCACCATTTGGACCAGCCGGATGCTTTCCGTGATGCTGGAGCGCTCAAGCGCCCGCTTCACATTATCAAATCCTCTGGCCGTCTTTGGAAAAACAATGCCGGTGTTCTGGCCGACGCCTGCCGACGCCGGGCGGCCGGCATCTGATCCCAGCTTGCGAAGCTCCATATAGGCGATCCGAAAAACCCGTGCGATCGGGCTGAACCGGAGCTCCTTGGATTTGGCAAACGCCTCGGAAAAATCCCGGGTTTCCCAGAAATATTCAATAAAATCAGCGGATTCCCGGTACGCCCGGCGGATATGGCGATATTTAATAAAAATGATCGCCCAAGAGGTAACAGAAAAGATAAATAGCAAGAGCATAACAAACTGCACCATCAATCCGGCGTTCGATATCATTTCAATGATATTGAGTCTTTCGGGTCCCATGTGTATGCGGCTCCATCCTAATAAATTTTATTATAACCGGCGCTGGCCGTTTTTCTTGCCCCGGTCGGCTTCACTAAAATGCACGTGACAAGTACATCCCATTCGCCTATGACAATTGCATATGATTTCCGGGGTAATGCACAAAATTCGGGTACTGCTGGATGACTGGAATAAAAGTCAGGATATATTATGGTCAAGGCCTCGCACAGCGGCAAACCTGAAAATCGCTCAATTTAGGTCTTAATTTTTTAATTATACCCGAAACTATCCAACACATGGCCCGGTGTCAAGATAAATGGTCTTTCACAGGGTTTTCAGCTATCGCCGCTCATGATGCCTTCTCAAAAAAAACGCCTTCATGCGCAACAAGCGCAGGAAGGCGTTAGTTTTAATAGCAATATGGACGAATAGGGAAGACGGGCTTACATCATGCCGCCCATGCCCCCCATACCGCCCATGCCGCCCATGCCGCCCATGCCGGCACCAGCACCGCCGCCGCCGGCACCTTCGTTCTCTTCCGGCATCTCAGCGACCATAGCTTCGGTGGTCAGCATTAAGGAAGCCACACTCGCGGCATTCTGCAGGGCAAACCGAACGACTTTTGTCGGATCGATGACCCCGGCTTCAATCAAATCTTCATAGGTGTTGGTTTCTGCATTATAGCCGTTTGATCCTTCACTGGACTTGACTTTGTCAATCACAACAGAGCCTTCAAAACCGGCATTGTCAGCAATCCGGCGCAAGGGTTCTTCCATTGCGCGCATCACCACTTTCACGCCGAGTTTTTGTTCTGCTTTGGCCTTGACCTTATCAAGGGCATTGATACAGCGCACCAGGGCAACCCCGCCGCCAGCGACAATGCCTTCCTCAACCGCGGCCCGCGTGGCGTTTAGCGCGTCTTCTACGCGGGCTTTTTTCTCTTTCATTTCAGTCTCGGTGGCAGCCCCCACATTAATAACCGCGACACCGCCAACCAGTTTGGCCAGCCGCTCCTGCAGTTTTTCCCGGTCATAGTCAGACGTGGTTTCTTCGATCTGGGCCCGGATCTGCTTGACCCGGTTTTCCAGAGAGGATTTGGCGCCGGCACCGTCCACGATCGTGGTGTTATCCTTATCAATGGTAATGTTCTTGGCCCGGCCGAGATCATTAATGGTGATGCTCTCCAGCTTGATGCCCACATCTTCGGATACTACCTGGCCGCCAGTAAGCACCGCGATATCTTCGAGCATGGCTTTTCTGCGATCCCCGAAACCCGGCGCCTTGACAGCCGCCACGTTCAATGTGCCGCGCAGCTTGTTCACAACCAGTGTGGCCAGGGCTTCGCCCTCGATATCCTCGGCAATAATCAGCAGGGGGCGGCCGGCCTTTGATACCTGCTCCAAAACCGGCAGCAGATCCTTCATGCTGCTGATCTTCTTTTCGTGAATCAGGATATAGGGATCTTCCAGGTTGGCTTCCATCTTTTCGGCATCTGTCACAAAATAGGGGGAGACATAGCCGCGATCAAACTGCATGCCTTCCACCACGTCAAGAGAGGTCTCCATGGATTTGGCCTCTTCAACGGTGATGACACCGTCTTTTCCGACCTTATCCATGGCCTCGGCGATCAGGTTGCCGATGGTTTCATCATTGTTGGCGGAAATGGTCCCGATCTGGGCGATTTCGCGCTGTTCGCTCGCGGACCGGCTAATTTTGGTCATTTCCTTAACCGCAGCTTCAACCGCCTTGTCAATGCCGCGTTTAATGGCCATGGGGCTGTTTCCGGCCGCCACCAGCTTCAGTCCTTCCTGATAAATAGATCGGGCCAGCACGGTGGCGGTAGTAGTGCCGTCACCGGCCATGTCACTGGTTTTACTGGCGACCTCCTTAACCATCTGGGCGCCCATGTTCTCGAATTTGTCCTCAAGTTCGATTTCTTTGGCCACGGTGACACCGTCTTTGGTCACTGTCGGGGAACCCCAGGATTTTTCAATGACCACGTTTCGGCCTTTGGGCCCCAGTGTTACGGCAACCGCATCCGCCAGCTTATCAACCCCGGCAAGCATTCTTTCCCGGGCTTTCATTCCGTATCTAATTTCCTTTGCTGTCATATCCTAAACCTCCAATCAGTTATTCAATAATTCCTAAAACATCATCCTCGCGCATGACCAGATGTTCCTCATCATCAATTTTGACCTCGGTACCGGCATATTTTGCGAATAATACGCGGTCGCCCGACTTGATGTCAGGGGTCATCCGCTTGCCGTCCTCGGTGCGTTTGCCTTCACCCACCGCCACAACGACGCCTTCAGCCGGTTTTTCCTTGGCACTATCCGGAATAATAATGCCGCCCTTGGTCTTGGATTCCTCTTCAACCCGTCTTACCAAAATCCGATCCTGTAATGGTCTGATTTTCATTTCGCATCTCCTTGTTTTCAGTTTTATTCCTAAATTTTATAATGGGTTATAAATTTCCTTTGGAAAATAGAACCCTTCCCGCTATTTTTCTACCCAAACGCTAAAACGACCGTTGAATTAAACTATATGATGATATGAAGACTGTTCTATGGCTTTAAACTGCCGTATGCTGTAAGCCGGTGTCAGTATTTTTCCTC
This sequence comes from Desulfosalsimonadaceae bacterium, assembly GCA_035312245.1. Classification (GTDB taxonomy): domain Bacteria; phylum Desulfobacterota; class Desulfobacteria; order Desulfobacterales; family Desulfosalsimonadaceae; genus M55B175. Next base: position 2,357 of record DATGCF010000150.1, on the reverse strand, counting down.
AAGCGAGTTTGACGGCCAAGCACAGGCTATTCTCACTCATCTGAAGAAGATGAACCGCTGTCAGAGGTTGACGCGGAATTATCAGACTTTTGATCCGGCTTTGAGGATGATGTGTCTGAAGAACCGGAATTGCGGTTTGCATAATCCGTTGCATACCATCCGCTTCCCTTAAGATGAAACGTACTATGTGAAATCAGCTTGTGGAGCCTGCCCGAGCAATGGGGGCATTCGGATAACGGCGCATCACTCATTTTCTGCATCGCCTCGTGATACCGGCCGCATTCGCAACATTCATACTCATAGATCGGCATTGGTCGAACTCCTGTTTATTGAGTAATAACAAGTATCTACCATTATTCGCGGTAATTTTAAATCAAACTCAATATAGTCAATGTTTTTCGATTGTCAAGGGTACGGGATGAAATTTTTTACGGGGCTTCCTGATTTTGGGCGGTCTCCCGCCAGTTTTCATAAAATAACAGCACCGCCTCAATGCCATCCAGCGACAAGTCACTTAAGATCTCGTTGGTTTTGGCATGAACCCGCCGCTCCTCGGCGAGTTTCTCTTCAGCTGAAACATTAAACTGCTGCAGAAACCGCCGGAATCGGACCACATGGATCAACTCATGGCAGACAATATAGAGCAGAAACGCAAAAGGTTCCAATTCCGGATCTTTTTCCAGGGTGGAAAGAATGGAATGATCCTGAATACAGATTTTATAGAAATCATTCGCTTCAGTCTCCCGCATCACGTCTTTTCTTTTTAGCTTGTATTTAACGATCTGCGCAAAATGCCCTTGAACAATTTCCGATGGGGTCAAATCCGAAAGTGTCCGGACATCATAGTTCAGCCGGCCCAGTTGACTGGATGAAAGCTTGTAGTAATTGCTGACCAGTTCCTCGGCCATCTCAACGGCCCGGGTGACCGTCTCAAGTTGGGCCATGCTGAAATATCTTAACTGATTCATTAGATGACGCCGCCGGCTTTGTAAAAAACGATGGACAGATTTATATTGAGTGTGTTAAAAGTTAATGTTATCGTTTTTAGATAGGTTTGACAATCTTATTTGTCTTTATTTACAAAGAAAGGGGGTGATCTGTTGGGCAGTGTGATCAAAAAGCGACGCAAAAAAATGCGCAAGCATAAACATCGAAAACTTTTAGCCAGGACGAGACATCAGCGAAATAAGGGCTAAAAAAATGAAATCGGTGAGTCTGTTTGAAATGCAAACCGGGAAAGGCCCGGCTTAACGCCGGCCCTCCCGGTTTTTTTATACCTAAATTGAGCGTTCCAAATTTTAAAAAGATAAATTTAGGTTATAGATTACCCGCTAATTGGACGCCGCCTCGCCGGAGAACCCCTTAAGATACTTCAGCAATTCCGAATCCGTAGAAAGGACCAGGTTACTGGTTTTATCCAGCGACTGCATGTAGACACCCAAAGACTGCGTAAATGAATAATACTCCGGATCCACGCTGTAGGCATCCGCATAAACCTTCGTGGCTTTGGCATCGGCATCCCCTTTTATTTCCTCTGCCGTCCGGTAGGCGCCGGACTGAATTTCAAGGAGATCCCGCTCCTTCTGCCCCATGATGCGCTGGGCCTCGCCCTGGCCCTCGGAGCGGATCTTTTCCGCCATCTGCTGGCGCTCGGCAATCATCCGGCCGTATACCGAGTCCCGCACGGATTTCACATAGTTGACCCGCTTCATTTTCACATCAATCAATTCGATGCCGAACCGGTCCAGCTTTGGCTGGGAAGCCGTCAAAATCATGTCGTTTAACTTCTCCCGGCCGGTTTTAATCACATCCCGCTGGGCCTCATCCTTTCCCTCCAGCGTGGTCATGGACCGGTTGCTGGTGCGTACGGTTTCAATAAGCTCATGCGAGGTCACGGCATTTCGGACCGCCGGATTAATGATATCATCCAACCGCTGCATCGCGGAAAACCGGTCGGTAACGGTTCTGAAAAATGCCACCGGATCTGTAATCCGCCAGCGGGCAAACGCATCCACCCATAGATAGGTCTTGTCCTTGGTCGGGATCTGGCCGGGATTGCCGTCCCATGCCTGAATATTTTTGAGAAAATAGTTGGGCTGCTGGATAAACGGCACCTTGAAGTAAAGGCCCGGCTCGGTTTTGGGCTCGGCCACCACTTTTCCGAACTGGGTTATCACCACCTGCTCCGTCTCGTCGACCACATAGGCGGAAGCATAGAATGCCACCCCCGCAATGGCCACAATCGCAATCAATACAATATATCTAATTTTCATTTTTTACGCCCCATGCATTTTTCAAGTTAAGCAGCGGCAGAACGTTTTTCTGCTCTGAATCGATGATATAAATTTCGCCGAGAT
>DATGCF010000149.1:0-8101 GCA_035312245.1 Desulfosalsimonadaceae bacterium | reverse complement strand
AGGTACTGAGGTACTGAGTATAAAGGATTTATTCCTTTGCCCATTAACCAACTCAATGTCGGTAACTTCAGCCTTCCGCTGCTGTCATTCGAGGAACGACAGTGACGAGAAATCTGGCAATTGTTAGATTTCTCGCTGCCGCTCGAAATGACAACCAAGCCCATTTCCACTCTTAAGTTAATGGCAATGGGGTTTAACTTACATATTAAGCACTTTACGTAAAGTTTTTTCTATTGCCTAAATTGAGCGATTTTCAATTTTGACGCAGTAGATGCGGTGAAATTGAAAATCCCGGAGGGTTTCAAATTTTTAACCTATAAAATGCGACAACTCCTTTAAAAGAAGGCAAAATTTATATTTTAAAAATTTGGAACGCTCAATTTAGGTATTGAGGAAGCAGCGCCCTACCCGGCTTGCCGGTCTTTAATCAAATTTTTGATTTTACGGAATATATTCAAAAATTGCAATTCTGTTACAATTTACCCTTTACGTTATATGGATATTGATTTTTATTGTAATTCCTGTTAAATGCCTTAAATTAAGATACAGGAAATACATGGCATATTGGTTATGCATAAAATCAGGACCTAAAACCTCATGGATCAAGAAAAACAGATGAATCAAGAAATAACAGACGCCTCTCATCTGGAAAAACAACCTGTCCCCCCGCCGCTTACCCTGAATAATTTTAAATGGGAGTTTTCATTAAATATTGTTTCCAGTCAAGTGCAGCGCATGCGCAAATCCGCGGTGCGATTTCTAACCAATGATCTGGCCACCCGATGGGTTAACTTTACCTATGACTTTTACAGTAAGATCTATGAAGGTCAGCTCCGGCTGGGGATTCCCGTATCCCAGGAGCTACTGAAAACCCGGGAGGAAATCCGCACCCGGGCAGCCGGTAAGCTGGCGCTCACCCTGTATCACATATTCCTCCAGGTAACGGGCATCCGGGTGCCGAGAAGCGGCATCAAAAGCATTCTGATGAGCGAACTCGAATCCGGCAATCTGCAGCTGACCGAAAATGTCATCATCCTGACCCGCAATCAGCTGAAATACCTGGCTCTGAACCGATGCAAAATACCCGGCTATTTTTTCTCAGCGATTTTAGAGGAGGCCGGCCGACGGCGCATCCTTAAGGAAACCCTCAAAAACAACCGCCTGCCCGCCTATTTTGACAGCGAAATCGAGGAAAACACCCAAAACGGCCGGGGGGATTACGAATTCGTCTATTACCGGGACTATACGGAGGAAGGCAAAGAAATCAAATTCCGCCGGCTCGTGGGCATTGAAGCCGTCACCGCTGGCGACAACCGGCCGTCCGTGCTGCTGGTTCCCGGATTTGTGAATAACAGCAACTGCTACAACCTCTCCAATAAGCAATCCCTGGCCAAAGATATGGCGGATAGCGGCCAATGGGTCTATATGTTCGATCCGCGCGGCATGGGCATCAACCAGGGCAAATTCGACCCCTGGTATACGGTGGACACCCTGATTGACTTTGATCTGCCGACCGTCCTTCAATTTATTTATCACCGGACTAAGAAAAAGCCCTCCATCCTCGTCGGCCACAGTATGGGGGGCATTATTTCCGAGAACATGGTGTTAAACTGGAGCATCCGGCGGCATTTAAATCATATCGAGGATCTGACCGCCGAACAAAAAGCCATGCTCAATCAATTGCTGCCGCCGGCAGATGTGGCTGCCGAAAACCTCAAGCAGGTCCGCGGGATTATTTCCATGGGGTCTCCCAAATTCTTCAACCGGCATTCGCATGTTATTTTTCCGACCATGCTATGGCTGAACCATCTGTCCCGCATCTTCCGGCTGCAGCAGGTGCCGGTCAAGGAAGCCATGACGTTTTTATCGCAGATGCCCGGCTTGAACCAGGCGACCAACCATTTGGTAAACACCAACGTGGGCGACCTCAATTTCCTGATGTGCCCGGAGAACCATACGGCCAGCAATAACTTTTTTACCAATCTCTACATTCAGAAAGCGATTGAATCCGTTCCGCTGGGACTGGGTTTCCAGTTCCTTAAAGCCATTTACAACGGCGAAGGTTTCAAGCGTATGGATCAGAGCCGGTTCAACTATTCCACCCATCTCAACTACTTTTCAAAGGATATCCCGCTGTTCCACATATGGGGGGATAAGGATCCGCTGGCGCCGCCGGACAATGTGTATTACAGCAAATCATACCCGCATAAGCGCAAAAAAATATATCACATTGAATCCCATAAGGATATCGATCGGATTGATATTCCGGATACGAGAAGCCAGGTGATCGATTTTGTGATTGAAAATGCCAACCACCTGGATCTGCTCTATGGCAAAGTGGCAGAAGAAATTGTCTATCCGCTCCTTTTAAAGATCATCGAACGGGTCTGGGGGGACTGGTCGTATGAGGCCATGAAAGCAGATCCCGTCGCGTAACCCGTTTACCGGTTCGCGGAAGGATTATTTGCTTCTTCCAATGAACTTCAGGGGTTTTAGGGATTGGGTATTAGGTAGCGGGTATTAGGTATTAAATGAATAAAATCAAAATTTTATACTTTTAATCAGCTTGAGTTCACCGTTCACGGTTCGAGGTTTAAAAGACGCAGCGCTTTTGGCTTTGGAAAAGGCTTATAAAGAAGGGCGATTTCCGCTAAGTCCCCCTTTGGCAAAGGGGGATTTAGGGGGATTTTTCATCATGGCCCCATACAAATCCCCCCAATCCCCCCTTTTTCAAAGTGGGGGTGCGGCATAGCTCACGGTTTACAGCTTAAAAACGCTGTGCCGCAGTGCGTTAGTGCCTTTAGGATTATTTTTAGCTCGGGCCCGGGCCATGGCCCGGGGGGATTACTTCTAAAAAACTCAATCATATATTTAGTTATTCCAAACATTTCCGCTACTGTCATTCCGAGGAGCGCCAGTGACGAGGAATCTTATTGTAAAGATTTCCCGCTGTCGCTCGAAATGGCAGTATGAAGGGATTTTCAGGGCCTTTTTGAGCTGCTTTCCATTAGGTTTTAGGTTAAGGAAATCAAACCGTTCTGGATTAAGATTAAGTGTAAGATTAAGAGTAAGAGTAAGACGGACGCAAGTTACTTTCTACAAAAATGCCGTGGTGACGGCATAAATCGCTTTTTACGAAGCCATCATCCTTATACCTTTTATGATTAGGGGAACACGATGTTAAAGAAACTGCTTACCGGACTGGCTGTTTTATTCGTTCTTCTGGGGGTTTATCTGCTTACCTGGCCGGTGCCCATTGACCCGAAAGCCTGGGTGGCCCCGCCGAATCCGGGTTATACGGGTGATTTTGAAACCAATACCCGGCTTTCCGGCATTGAAAAGCTTCCGCTGGGCGGTCTCCATGGGCCTGAGGATATCGCCATCGATTCGGCGGGCCGCATCTATGCGCCCACGCATGAGGGGATTATCGTCCGGCTGGAAAGCGCTTCGGCTGAACCGGAAAAATGGGTGGATACCGGCGGCCGGCCCCTGGGCATTGAGTTTGATGCGAACAGCCATTTAATTGTGGCGGACGGCTACCGCGGCCTCCTGTCCGTGGCGCCGAACGGCGAAATCACCACTCTGGTCACCGAAGCCGACGGCCAGGCCATCCGATACGCGGATGACGTGGATGTCGCAGCAGACGGAAAAATCTATTTTTCAGACGCCTCCACCAAGTTTGCGCCGGCGGATTTCGGCGGCACCCTGGAGGCCAGTCTGGTGGACATCATGGAACACGGCGGACACGGCCGTCTGCTGGTCTATGAGCCGGAAACCCGAAAAACCCGAACCCTTTTGGACGGGATCCATTTCGCCAACGGCGTGGCGGTCAGTCCGGATCAACGCTATGTGCTCGTCAATGAAACCGGCAGCTATCGGGTGCTGCGCTACTGGCTGTCGGGGCCGAAAAAGGGAACGGTTGAACCGATGATTGAGGCACTACCCGGATTTCCGGACAACATTTCCACCGGCCAAGACGGTCGATTCTGGGTGGCTCTGGTTTCGCCCAGAAACCCGCTTCTGGACAAGCTCTCGGACAATCCGCTGGTCCGTAAAATGATCCAGCGGATTCCTGCCGCCCTGCGACCCAAGGCCACTCTCTATGGGCATGTCATTGCCATTGACGACACCGGCCGGGTCACCCAAAACCTCCAGGATCCGGAGCCTCTGGTTCCGCTGAATACCAGTGTAACAGAAACCGACGAATACCTCTATATCGGCAGCCTGGCCGCGGATTTCATTCCCCGGCTGGCCAAGGCCAGAGCCGGGTTCTAAACCACAGAGCTCCCATTATAACCGCCCCACCCCCTTGTTTTCCGCCAAAACTGTCCTATTTTATATATCTGGCTCGGTTGTCATTTCGAGCGCCAGCGAGAAATCTTATAATTGGATGATTTTTTAAGATTTCTCGTCGCTGGCGATCCTCGAATGACAGCAGCGGAAGGTTAAAATTAATGACATTGGGCTCTGCCCAATGACTGATCATTAAAAAAATTTCATTTGTATTGGGAGTATGATTTATGGGTAGTCGCGTTCGAACTCTAACACTGATGACAGTGCTTACCGTCCTTATCATGTGGGTGGGCCAAATGATCGGCGGCACCGGCGGCATGATCATTGCGCTGATGTTTGCCGGCGGCATAAATTTCTTTTCTTACTATTATTCGGATAAAATGGTCCTTAAAATGTACCGGGCCCAGCCGGTCACCCGGCAGGATGCGCCGGATCTCTATCCACTTGTGGAAAGTCTGGCCGCCAAGGCCAATCTTCCCATGCCCAAGCTCTATATCATCCCGCAGCAGTCGCCAAATGCGTTTGCCACCGGCCGAAATCCGGAAAATGCGGTGGTTGCAGTCACAGAGGGGCTGCTTCGGTACATGAACCGGGATGAACTGGCCGGGGTAATCGCCCATGAGCTAGGGCACGTTAAAAACCGCGACATGCTGATTCAAACGATTGCCGCGACCATGGCGGGCGCGGTGATGATGCTTGCCACCCTGGCCCGTTGGTCGGCTATATTCGGCGGCATGGGCGGCGGTGATGATGAGGAAGGCGGCGGCATCATCGGGCTCTTGGTGATGTCCATCATAGCCCCGCTCGCGGCCATGCTGATTCAGATGGCCATTTCCCGGTCCAGGGAATACCTGGCGGACAGCACATCCGCCCAAATTACCGGTAACAGCGAGGGCCTGGCGCGGGCGCTGGACAAATTGGGGGCCTACTCCAAACAGATCCCCATGCAGGCAGAGCCGGCCACCGCGCACATGTTTATCGCCAATCCCCTCTCAGGACAAAGCCTGATGCATCTTTTTTCCACCCATCCGCCCATTGAAAAACGAATTGCGCGCCTTAGCGGCAACCGGTCCGGCGGCGGCCAGGCGGAGACCGGCTCGGCTAAAAAAAATATGACCGATACAGCCAGAAATTTCTGGAACCGGATGTCTTAGGGACTGGCGGGCTCGTTAATAACTACCCTAAAATACGCGTTATGCTTATTTACTTTCCAATTTAACACGTTTACAAACAGCATATAGTGTTGGGTTTCGTTCCTCAACCCAACCTACATATTGGCCGTTTATTCGCTGATTTAATGGCATGGGGGATTAGTAAATCTAAAACGCCCAGTTGGGGATCATATTAACCCGTAAAGGTTGACAGACTATGGATACCATCAAAATTTTACTCGCTGATCATCATCTAATGGTGAGAGAGGGATTAAAGGCGTTGCTGGAGCGGGAAGGCCTGTTTGAAGTCGTCGGGGATGCTGCCAACAGTCAGGAAGCATTGGAACACATCAAATCCGAAAAGCCGGATATCGTGCTGCTGGATTTAACCCTGCCCATATTGACGCGATTTGACATGATTCAGCTCATCAAAGACACCGCTGCCCAGACCAGTGTGATTGTGGTAAGTAACAGTATCAAGCAATCCCATGTGAGGCAGGCACTTCAGGGCGGAGCGAAGGGGTATATCCTCAAAACATCGGCATTCTCAGAGCTTGTGGAGGCGATTCAGGCGGTGGACCAGGGCAGCTACTACCTGAGCTCGGAAATCAAAACCGACATTATCGATCATTTCATCAAACAAACCGATGACGGACCGGTCCACGACAAATACAACCTCCTTACCCGTCGCGAAAAAGAAGTCTTCCGAATGCTGATCTCCGGCAATACCACGGATGAGATCGCCCAACTCCTGTTTATCAGCCCGAAAACCGTGGCCAAGCACCGATCCAACCTCATGGAAAAGCTTGAAATCTTTAATATCGCAAGCCTCGTCCGCTACGCCATGAAAATCGGGGTGATTGACAGCGAAAACGAACTCGCCTGAGAAGGGGGTAAGGGATAGGGTGTAGGGTATAAGGTGTAGGGTTTAGGGTATCCCCCCCTGTTATCGAGGAGCGGCAGCTTTCTGCCCCTGTCATTCCCATGAGCGGCAGCTTTTTGCCCCTGTCATTCCGAGGAGCGGCAGCGACGAGGAATCTTAAGATTTCTCGCTGCCGCTCGAAATGACAGGGGCGATGTTTTTATCCCGGCCCCGAAAGTTTGTCAGCTATTTCCGCAGGGCGGATAAGCGATAGCGCATCCGCCGCCAGCCGAGCGACTACCAGCCCCAGGTCAAATACTTATGAATGGAATCCGCGGCCGCCCGGCCCGCACCCATGGCCAGAATCACGGTAGCCTGGCCGGTCACGATATCCCCGCCGCCCCATACGCCCGGCTTGGTGGTCTTTCCGGTTTCCTCATCCGCAATAATATAGCCGCGCTTGCTTAAGGCAATCTCCGGATCGGACTGGGTAAGTACCGGATTGGCGCCAGCGCCCACAGCCACCACCGCCAGATCGCAATCCAAAATAAATTCAGAGCCCTCGATCGGCACCGGCCGGCGGCGGCCCGACTCGTCCGGTTCGCCGAGTTCCATCTGTATGCATTCCATGCTGGTTACCCGGCCGTTTTCGTCCCCGATAAACTTCGTGGGGTTGGTGAGGAGATACATTTCAATGCCTTCTTCCTCGGCATGGTGAATCTCTGCTGCCCGGGCAGGCATTTCATCCCTTGAGCGGCGGTAGACGATCCGCACCTTATCCGCGCCTAAGCGCATGGCGGTGCGGGCCGAATCCATGGCCACGTTCCCCGCGCCCAGCACCACCACGTTTTTGCCCTTGGCAAGCGGGGTGTCATACTCGGGGAACCGGTAGCCCTTCATCAGGTTGGCCCGGGTGAGGTATTCATTGGCCGAATAGATCCCGACCAGGTTTTCACCGGGAATATTCAGAAATTTCGGGAGGCCTGCGCCCACGCCGATGTATACGGCGTCATAGCCTTCCTCAAAAAGCTCATCCAGGGTAACGGTTTTACCCACCACCTCGTCGCATTCAATTTTAAGCCCCATCTTTTCCATAAAAGCGATTTCCGAGGCCACGATATCCTTGGGCAGCCGGAATTCCGGAATCCCGTATACCAGCACGCCGCCAGTTTTGTGGAACGCTTCAAAAAGCGTCACTTCATGCCCCTTTAACAAGAGGTCGCTGGCTACGGTCAAGCCGGAAGGCCCGGACCCGACCACAGCCACCTTCTTGCCGGTAGGCTCGGCGGTCTGCGGGACATCGCCGCTTCCCAGTTCCCGCTCATAATCGGCCACGAACCGTTCCAGATTGCCGATCGCCAATGGCTCGCCCTTTTTGCCCAGCACGCATTCGCCCTCGCACTGAATCTCCTGGGGGCAGACCCGGCCGCACACCGCGGGTAAACTGTTTTTCTCCCAGATTTTGCGGATCGCTTCGCTGAACTTCCCTTCTGAAACCAGTCCGACAAAGCTGGGGATGTCGATACTTACTGGGCAGCCGGTTACGCATGCCGGTTTTTTACATTGCAGGCAGCGCTGGGCTTCGGTGATTGCGATTTCCTTTGAATAGCCCTGCGGCACTTCGTCAAAATTTCTCCGCCTGACCTCCGGTGCCTGCTCAGGCATCGGCTGGCGGGGGGTTTTCTCTTTTTTTGCTGCTTTTTCAGCCATGAGTCTCCTCCATCAACAACAGGTGCGTGGCCGATCTGTTAGTGTCCCACCGCCGCACAATATTCATTATAAGCCTTTCTCTCCT
>DATGCF010000148.1:0-2714 GCA_035312245.1 Desulfosalsimonadaceae bacterium | reverse complement strand
GAGGACCGCAATGAACAAACAGGCAGATGAGACTTTCAGTAAGGCTTTACGCTTGGAAAATGAGGCGCAATTCGAAAAGGCCAAGGCCATTTATGAAGACCTTTTTAATCATGTCACCGACGAAGCGGTCCTGGAAAAAGTTCGATTTCGGATGGCGGACATCGACGACCTGATCGCGGAAAAGGCCGTTTATCAGCGCATTGATGAAAACGCAAAACAGGTACTTACAGAAATCGGCATCAATCTCGTCGAAAATCAAACCCTGATGGATTTACTATTGGAAGCCGACGCCGTGGACTTCGAAAACGAAACGGCGCTGTTCATTCCCTTAAAGCGGGACTATATCGATCACTGCCTGGAGCAGGTGCCCCGTGAAATGCCTGGGGACCCGGGAATGAACACCTTTGGCATCGGTGCGACATCCCCCTTTCTCAAACGGACGGGCGAAGAAGAGCTGCGTCCGGCCAACCGCGAGGAGTACGAAAATATCATCCGCACGGTGGGCGAAAAACAAGATGATGTCGGGATTTTCAGTCTGCCGGTGGCCTGCGACAAAAGCATTTCCCTCTACGAAATCGCCCAGCTGATGGAGAAAAGCTTTCAGGGGCTCAAGATGATCACCACCAGTGCCATGAGCGACGACGAAGTGACATTTTTGAAAGGGAAAGATGACTGGATCGACGGTACCAGCCTGATTACCTCCCTGGCGCCAATGAATAACATGGTTGATTCTTTTTTGCGTAGTGCCCGCACAGGCAACAACCTTTTATTTGTCGACCAGAGCATGGCCGGCGTCTCCGCCCCCGGTAGCCCGGAGGCTTTCCTGACGCAGAACCATGCACAGGTGCTTTTCATGATGATTGTCGCCCAGACCGTCAACCCGAGGATATTGTGCATACACTGCGGCATCCCCAGCGTAATCGGGTCAGACGGCAATCTTTCCTACAGTTCTCCCCATCAAACATTCATCAACGCGGCCTTGGCTCGGATCAACACCTGGATTACCGGTTATCCCTCCGCCCAGACCGGAGGCAGTACCAGCCTGCGCGATATGACGCCACAGGCGCTGACAGATTCAGAATTGAGCCGCAACGCGCTGCGCAAATATGGGGTGCATATCCTGCGACACGCCATGGGTGCGCTTGGCAGCCTCAACTTTTTCAGCCTGGAGAAATTTTTGGAAGACTGCGAGCGTGAAAAACATTCCAAAATCTTATTTGATGGGATTCTAAAGGATAGAGGGATGATACCCATGTACTTTCCCGGCGACGATCGGGCGCTTGCGGGAATCCGTGAAATTGCCGAGAAGGGTAACCCAAAGGATGCCGAACACACATTGCAGAACGTGGATTCGTTCCTCCAGTGGGAGGATACCATCAACCAAGCGGCCAAAAAGAAACTTTATTACCCGCAGCTCAATGATGTCGTTATCAATGCGATCCAATCCGAGGGGCAATCTTAAACCTAAATTGAGTGTTTTGAACCAGTTTGAACCAGGGTCGGGCCAAATTAACAATTTAGAATCAAATAGAATATTCAAAAATCAAGGCCTATTTCCGGCCCAATAAGCCACTTTTTAGCATCAAAAACGAAGTTTGGTCATGGCAAGAGCAAATCGGCATTACATCCCCGGACAAATATGGCACATTCCCTTAAACGTTGGGGCCAGGTCGAAGAAATTTCTGAAGCCTTTTCCGTGGTCATCAGCCTGGGCGGAACAATGGCTGCCGCCGAAACGACCCGCCTGGTACAATATCTCATGGAAAAAGGACTCATCGAAAATGCAACATAGGGCGTATCCCCTTTGATGCGCAAAACCGTTCGATTCAGGTTATTTATTGATTTAAGCCGGCACTTTAGCGTATAGTTTATCCGCGGCTCAGCTGACAAGCTTCGCGGCAGCAGGCATGCCGCGCCATACCACCCGGCGCAGCATGCATAGGAAAGCTCTTTATCCGATTTTACGATGCTTATAAGGAATACCCATGGATCAATCTTTGCCTGAAAAAATCAGGCTATTGGAAGTTTTAAAAAACGAAGGATTTGATTTACCGGATTACGTCTATCTGACGGCCGAGGATTTCAAAAATGAAAACTTTGACCGGCTGGACGCTTTTTTTAAAAACAGCACGCAAGGCTTCAAGGTCATTGTCAGAAGCGCCCACCCGCTTGAATCCTATTTTAAAAGCGGCACATTCGATTCCATCGAGATCAATGCGGATGTCCCCGGCATCAAGTACGCCAGAAAACGGATCATTGAGCTTGCGAATACCGCCAAAAAGCTTCCCATCAAGCGGCAGCAGAAATTCAACAACTCCCCTGAAATCGATCCCGAAGAGATGGGGGTCATTGTCATGCCATTTATCGAGGGCACAAAGGTGATGGCCAAAAAAATGGGGCCGCGCTGGGAATTCGGATATACCAACGAATACGCCCATAAAATTTATTCCGAATCCTATATCACCGAGACGCCCCATGACATGAAACTGCTGCAGCTCTCGGAGGCCGTTCAGGAGCGGCTCGGTTTCCCTTGCGAAATCGAATACATCGTCTCCCGAAGCGATATTTATGTGGTCCAGGCAAAGGATATCTCAAAGGTTGAGCTTCTGGATGAAAACATCAGCCGGCGGAGCCTGAGACTGGACGGCATCCGCCGAATCCGCAAACGAAGAAACTACCGGGAGCGGATTATCTACGTCATGGATCATCAATCC
>DATGCF010000147.1:0-20738 GCA_035312245.1 Desulfosalsimonadaceae bacterium | reverse complement strand
CTTGCCATTACCTTCGGCGATATTGAGCGGTATCGACTGGCTGGCCCGAAGCCATTGATCCCGGGCGGGCCGATGGACTCCGTTCAGGCTGTCGGCCTTCTCGTAAACCCATGCAACGTAGCCTATTGAAAGGCGATAGATGTCCAGTTTTTCGTGTCCAAGGGTCATATTTTTTTCGATCCCGATCCCGATAGCGATTTCGATTTGGATACAGAACAAATTAGCCGTGGCAGCCGAAGGATCTCCAACATCACCCTTGCATCCGGATAAAGATTCTGAAATAATCGCCTCGGTTTAACCTGGGGCGTATATATCGGCAAAGCGCCTGAACTTCATCCAAATCACCATTTAAAGGAGCGACGCCATGGCTGAGACGTATTATTACATGTGGGAATTTGTGACCAGCATGACGATTATTATTCTGGTGGCCGCCTATATCATCCATGACCGGATACGGCTGCGGTTTGAAAAGCTTGAGGAACCGGAAAGACAGCAAAAGATTACCTGGCTTAAAAGCATTACCATGACGATTCTGGGCGTGCTCGCGGTCATCGGCGGCAGCAGCTGGGTGGGTTTCATCCTGACCCACAGGATTTATATCAGCGAGGAGCTGGCCGGATTTCATGACAAGGTGCCGGGAATTATCATGGCAGTGATCGGTCTTTTGGTGCTCTTTTCCGGGATCAAAAAATACCGGCATCCGGATGTGCCGGACGCCAATAACAATCAATAATTTCAAAGGTTTATGATAGCCCCCGGGTTTAGGGGGGCTTAAAGAATATAGCAGGAAAGACCCATGGAACTTGTACCCACCATCGGACTTGAAGTCCACGCCCAGCTAAAAACCCGGACCAAGATTTTCTGCGCCTGCTCCACCCGGTTCGGCGCACCGCCCAACACCCATGTCTGCCCGGTGTGCCTCGGCATGCCCGGCGTTTTGCCCGTATTAAATCAGGGCGTCGTGGAATACGCCATGCGCATGGCGCTTGCCACGGGCTGCCAAATCGCCCCGGAGAGCCGGTTTGCCCGGAAAAATTATTTTTATCCGGATCTACCCAAGGGCTATCAGATATCCCAGTATGAACTGCCGATCGCCGAGCACGGGCATGTCAATATCACCCGGCCGGACGGCACCAAGAAGCGGATCGGCTTAACGCGCATTCATATGGAAGAAGATGCCGGAAAACTCATCCATGATCCGGACCGGGCGGTGAGCCGGGTGGATTACAACCGCACCGGGGTGCCGCTGATCGAAATCGTCAGTGACCCCGATATCGAATCCCCGGAGGAGGCGGGCGCCTATCTGCGCCAGCTCCGCGCCATTTTGCGGTATTTGGGCATCAGCGACGGCAATATGGAGGAGGGCAGTTTCCGCTGCGACGCCAATGTGTCGGTACGGCCGAAAGATAGCGAAACGCTGGGCACGCGGTCGGAATTGAAAAACCTCAATTCATTCAAGTTTGTGGAAAAGGCCCTGGCCTATGAGATCAACCGCCAGATCCGGGTCATTTCCGAAAACGGCGAGGTGATTCAGGAAACCCGGCTCTGGGATACGGATAAAAACAAGACGGTTTCCATGCGCGGAAAAGAAGAGGCTCACGACTACCGGTATTTTCCGGATCCGGATCTCGTGCCCTTACAAATTGATGATGCCTGGATTGCCGCGATCAAAGCCGATCTGCCGGAGCTGCCGGATCAGCGGAAAGCCCGGTTCATGGATCAATTTGAGCTTCCGGCCTATGATGCGGATCTGCTGACCGCATCCAGGGAGCTGGCGGATTATTTTGAGGCCTGCGTCAAAGAAGTGGCCAACCCCAAGCTGGTTTCCAACTGGGTCATGGGAAACCTCCTGGGGCTTTTGAATGCCGAAGGCAGGACCATTGAGGAATCGCCGATTTCGGCCGTTCAGATGGCGGAGCTCATGCAGCTGATCAATGATGAGGTGATCAGCGGCAAAATTGCTAAAACCGTATTTGATGAAATGGTGGCCTCGGGGAAATCCCCGAAAACAATCGTTGATGAAAAAGGGCTGGTTCAGGTCACCGACACCTCGGCTATTGAAGCCGTGGTCGATGATGTGATTGCCGGATGCCCGGATGAGGTGGCGTCCTATAAGGCGGGGAAGAAAAAGCTTTTGGGCTTTTTTGTGGGCCAGGTGATGAAGGCGACCCAGGGCAAGGCCAACCCCCAGATGGTCAACCAGATCCTGAAGGAAAAACTTGGATAAAGGGGGCGGCCATGGCCATTGATAAACCGCCGGCGGGAAAACGGATTCACAACCGGGGGCTGGACATCACAACCTATACCGCAGACAGCCATGCGGTCATCGTCGAAGGCCGGCTGACAGACACCCGGTTTGAACCCACCTATTATCTGAGCGGCGACATGCGGCCGCCCGGCACCGTCCATGACATGGTGATCCGCATGCGCGTGGCCGGGCCGGATCTGACCATCGAAGATATTGATGTGGCCATGGATACCGTGCCGCGGGCGGAATGCCGGGATGTTTTGAATTCATTATCCCCGGTAAAGGGCATGCAGATAAAAGCCGGGTTCACCGAAAAAGTCAAGGCCGAAGTCGGCGGCCCCAAGGGATGCACCCATCTGGTGGCTTTGCTTTTGGCCATGGCGCCGGCCGCGGTTCAGGGCGCCTGGGCGGCCATGGCCCGGGAGCCGATCGATACCTCCCGGTATTCGGACAAGGCGCTTGAAATTCTGGAGGATACCTGCTGGCTCTGGCGCTCAGACGGGCCCTTGATGCAGGAGGTAAGGGAGCGGTTTTCCCGTAAGTAGACCAACGTCAGATTCCAGGGTCAATTTGTTCGATTGATTTTTGGGCAGGCACGGTGGCCTGCCCTACGGCGGGCCCGCCGGTGTCTTCTGGTTTTGTAGGGTCGGCCGCCGTGCCGACCGTTTCGCCAGGACCGCAAAGCCCGCCAGGCGGATTAGTTGCTTTTCAAAAGCCGCCTATGCCCATACGTCATGGGAATAAAGATCGCTGCCGCGGTCAGTAAAAGAATCAATCCAAACGCCCCGCCGATCCACAGCCATTCCAATCGCCCCAATGTGTTTCCGGAAATCTTTGCCATGAAAATCCGGTAGACCGGGCCCGCTTCAAGCACCACCACGGCCAGGATATAACCGGCGGAAATCATCATGAAAACAAGGCCCCCGAAGCTCGTTACTGACTGGGCCGGGTTCTCCGCGTTAAAGTCCGGAAATGCGGCTCCCAGACCGATGCCTAACGCCACCACCGCCGGCACGACCAATAGAATGGTCAGGGTGGAGAGCGCCATCATAAAAGGCGCGACCGATAGGAGCAGGTTGGTGGCCACAATCAGGAGTTCGGTTAAAATCAGCAGCGGGAGAAAATAGATGAAGAATTTGATCCATAAAAAATGCTTCAGGGAAATGGGCGAGGACCGCACCAGCCAGAAGGCTTGGCCCTCGATGCTGACCGCCGGGAACGCGAACCGGGCGGTAATGGCGGTCAGCACAAAGGCCGCCAACGCCATGTTTAAAAATGACAGCAAATTCTGGAGATAGACGGTCTGTATCGGCGCCCGCTCAAGCGGGAGCACCTTGAAGTTGTAGAGGTAAATCACGATCAGGGCGAGGATCAAAAAAACCTGGGACCACTGGGTCTGGTCCCGGAAAAAGGTTTTGATCTCCTTTGCCAGATAGGCGGCAACCGGCCGGGGAAATATCTGTATCCGGGGGGCCTGGAAACGGGATTTGGGTTTTCGAAACAGCTGGCGGGCGGTCTGGCTTTTGGAGACCCCTTTGAAATAAAACAGATCCGCCATGATCACGGCCAGGCAGAACGTGAGCCCGGCGGCGAAAAAGAGCAGGGCAGTGTTTACCAGGGGATCGCCAAGTTTTGCGGTCAATGCGCCCTTGATGGCAGCAAAAGCCCAGGTGGTGGGCAAGATCGGCGAAGACGGCGTCTCCAGGATCTTCAAATAGGCCATCACGGTGTCAAAGGCTTCCGGATCCACCAATCTTTCCGGGCGGATCAGGCGAAAGGCGAAATAAAGGAGGATAAACAGGAGCAGCCCCAGAAAGACGAAGATGCTTTTTATGCGGCCGGGGGGTATCAGCATCACGGTAAGCATGACGGCAACAGCGCTTAAAAGCGAGGCCAAAAGCGAGAGCAGCAAAAGAACGGCGGCCATGACCAGAAAACATAAAACAAACGCCGCCAAACCGTCGGTATAGACCAGACCGTAGGCAATCAGTACCGGCAGGGTGTAGATGATGATCATCCAGGCGCTGTCTAAGGCGGTTTCCAGCCAGCGGGCGGTAAATATCTGGTGGCTGGGGACGGGCATGGCATGAACCAGGGCCAGGTCCTTGCTTAAATAGAGTTTGGAAAGGGCGGTGAGCAGGCTGCTGAAAACAAGTAGGGCAAAATAGATGATCAGCACCATGGAAAGAAGCTTCCAGGCCAGGATATCGCCCAGTTGTTCGATGCCCTGAAAGTAGATGAGCAGCCGCCAGGAAACGGCAAACAGGCCGCCCCAGAAGGCAGTCCCAATGGTGCCGAACACAATGATTTTGAAAAGGTTGATATCGGTTTTGTTTTTGGCGGATAAAACGCGGGGGGCAAGGAGTGTCCGAATCGTTCCCATACGGATCAGGTCCCGCCGGCTGCCTGTGCTTCCAGGCCCAGCTCTTCCTCCCGGGTGATTTTAAGGAACACGGCCTCCAGGTCATCTTCGGTGGCATTGGCCTGGATTTTCAGATCATCCAGAGTGCCGGTGGCGATCAGGCGGCCCTTATGGATAATGCCGATCCGGTCGCATACATCCTGGGCAATGCTTAGCGTGTGCGTGGAGATGAAAAAGCTCACCCCCTCTGCGGCCAGTTTTTTAAACAGCTCCTTGACCATCCGGATGCCGGCCGGATCAAGGCCCACCATGGGTTCATCCACGATAATGACTTTCGGATCATGTAAAATGGCGGCCGCCATGATAAGCCGCTGCTTCATGCCGTGGGAGTATGCCTCGATCAGTTCATTTTTCCAGTCAGACAGGGAAAACCGATCCAGCATGGCGTCCGCCGCGTTGGCGAACCGTTCATAGCCCACGCCATAGAGGTCGGCGGTAAATTTAAGAAACTCCATGCCGGTCAATTTTTCATACAGATACGGCCGGTCCGGAATAAACCCGATCACCTGCTTGGCCGTTTCCGGATACCGGCCCATATCCGTGCCGTTTATGACGACCGTCCCGCTGTCCGGGGCGATCAGACCGCCCATCATCTTGATGGTGGTGGTCTTGCCGGCGCCGTTTGGCCCGATAAAGCCGAATATGACCCCTTCGGGCACGGACAGGCGTAAATTAGCCACAGCCAAAGTTTTGCCGTAGCGTTTGGTGAGGTTTTTTAATTCAATCATCGGATCAACCATCACTCCCAATCAATGATTTGCAACTGAATCCGATCGATCACGGCCATCAGATCCAGCTGTTTTTCCGGCGCCCCGTGTACCAGGCGGATGTGGGTGGCGTCCGCCGGGATTTGTCCGAACACCGCGTCTGCCGTGACCCATTGCCCGATATAGAGCCGATTCCAGGCATGATAGTAAAACCGGCCGTTTAGATAGACCAGACCGGCTTCGATCTCCGCCGGCATCCCGGCCGCTCGGGCAAGGGCGGCAAGCAGCATGGCATGTTCGTTGCAATCGCCCCGCCGCGTTTTTAGCGTGGAGAGCGCATCCGGCACTGACAGCACCGGCCGTTTTTCGATGTTTTCATATACCCAGGCGACCAGTTTTTCTGCCTTCTCAAGCGGTGTGTCTATTCCATTCGTCAGTTTTTCAGCCAACTTTGTGATTTTCGGGTGATCCGACTGAATAAAGGGGCCGGCGCCTAAAGCAGAGGCGAATTCCCGGTTGTCCCGAATCCGACTCTGCCCGGCAGACTTTGCCGGAGCTTCGGTCATAATCCGCAGCCGGTTTCCGGAAAGCGTCTGCCGGCCGCCGGTCAAATCGAGATTATCGAATTCAATGCCCTGGACGGCAACCACCAGATTGGACAGGGAGCGGGGATTTGCAAGGTTTTGGTCAACAGTTACCGCGGCCAGTTCAGTGAGATCCTGTCCGGGATCGATATCTAAGCCGGCCAGGGCCTGCTCGCGGCTCACCTTTTCAATCGTCATTTCGAAAAGCCCCTCTTCCCGGACCACCTCGCCGTTTGGCGAAAGCCAGGCGGTCTGCTCGGCGCCTTTAAAATCAATAACAAGTTTCCGGGTATCTAGCTGTTTGCCCATCACGTTGATGGCTTCCCGGCCCTTGACTTCAATATGAACGGTTTGTACCTGCATCGTGGACGGGTCAAAAATCGGATAGGCGAACTGTTTGCCTGCCCTTAAGCGCTCATCCCGGGCCGCCGCGTAAAGGATGCCGGCGGTGAGGTAGGGCGGTTTTTCCAGATCGATGGTCATTTCCTTCGTATGGCCGGCAATCGTCATGTTCAGATGCATTTTCGGCCCCGGCTTGCGTTTGCCGGCGGCCCAGAAGTCAAACCGGGCGGACCGAAGGATAAAATCAAAGCGAGAGATGCTTAAATCCGGGGCCAGGTCCGCGGTGGTTTCCATCTGGAGCTCCTGCGGGACGCCCAGGATGCCGATTTTCATAAACAGGGTTTCTTTGAGGGAGAAGCCGGTTTTGTTTTTGGATAGCACCGAATGGGCATAACCGATTTTTTGGCTGTTTAATCCAATCTGCATCCAGGTGTCCTGGGCCCGGATTTGGTGGGGTGAGACTGGAGCATCGGCAAGCGGGGCTTTCGAAAAAAAACCCCCCAAATCCAGCCGGACGCCCAGCATAAGCAAAAACCCGATCGCAAAAAGGCCCAGCAGGATCCAGTAGCGTCTGGGTGAGCCGGCGGCCATGGCTTACAATGTCCTTCGAAACCGCTTCTCCAAGGATTCAAGCGGCCACTGGATAAGGGTGGGCCGGCCGTGGGGGCAGTGATAGGGATTTTCGCAGCGGTCCAGCTGCTCCAAAAGGGCCCTTATCTCTTTTTCCGACAATGCCTGGTTTGCGCGGATTGCCCCGTGGCAGGCCATTAGGATGAGGCACTGGTCAATGGTCTCATCCAGTCCCGGGGCATAGCCGGACTCGGTGATAGTTTCCGCAATTTCAGTGATCAGCGGCTGGGCGGATTTCTCGGAGATCATGGCAGGCAGCGATTTGACAATGTAGGTGTTGCCGCCGAATGGCTCTATGGCGATTCCCATGGCAACCAGGTCCGGAATCATTTCGGCAACTACCGCGCTCTCCCGGTAGTTGAGTTCAATGGTCTCCGGGATCACCAGCGCCTGGCTGGGGTTGGCGCCGGAACCGCGGTGCTGTTTTACCAGGTTTTCATAGACGATGCGTTCATGGGCCGCATGCTGGTCAATCACATAAAGGATGGACTCGGATTCACAAAGGAGATAGGTGTTATGAAACTGGCCGATAACGGCCATCCGGGAAAACCCCGGCTGCTGCCATAATTTGGACTGCTCGCCGGCTGGCGGCGCCGTTTTTTGGGGGCCGGCCGCGCCCCGCTCGTCTGCCGGTCCGTCGGCCGGTTCCCCCAAGTGGCCGGGCTGAGTCTTAATGCCGGATTGTCTGCGGATTTTCGAGGCGTCTGGTTTGCCGGGCATTTGTTCAGTGGCTGCCGGGGTTTGCTTTTCCCGCGGACGGTCCGGTGTCGGATCTTTTCCGGAAAATACCGATGCCTCTTCAACCTCCGGCGTTTGGGAAGGTGGCACCTGCCAGCCGGATGGTTGAAGGGTTTCGGCGACCGCAGTCTTGATGGCCTGGTAAATTTCCCGCTGCCGGGAAAACCTGACCTCATGCTTGGTGGGATGGACGTTCACATCCACCTCTTCCGGCGGAATGTCAAGAAACAGCACCCCCACCGGAAACCGTCCCTTCATGAGCCGACCCTTGTAACCGTCCAAAATGGCGTAATAAATTCCCCGGTCCCGGATAAACCGGCCGTTGATATAGATGTAGATTTTCTGGGAGGTGCTTCGTGTAATGCCGGGGTCTGAGATCCAGCCGGTAATCGACATGTGCGATCCCTGAAGCGCAACCGGGTATAGACCGGAGCTAAATTCCCTGCCCAGGACATCGATCACCCGATCCAGCCCATTGTCCACCGACGGCCAGTTTTTGACCATCCGGTCATTGTGAAAGAGCCGGAACTGAATATCCTTCCAGGCAAGCGCAATGGCGGCGATGCCATCGGCGATATGCCCCATCTCTGTGTTCACGGTTTTTAAAAACTTTCGTCGGGCCGGGGTGTTGAAAAACAGCTGTTCGGCTGAAATAAGCGTGCCCGGCGGCGCGCCGGTTTCATCCACCTGTTTGATTCTTCCGCCTTCCACATAGATATGGGTGGCGGGGGTTGACTGGTCGTCGTTGGTGATCAGGGTAAATTTGGAGACCGCGGCAATGCTGGGAAGCGCCTCGCCCCGGAACCCGAGTGTTGAAATCGCATAGAGATCCGGATCACTGTAAATTTTGCTGGTGGCATAGCGTTCAATGGCCAAAAGCGCGTCATCATGGCTCATCCCCGTTCCGTCGTCCGAGATCCGGATTAGGGAGCGGCCGCCCTGGCCGATTTCCACGGTGATCCGGGAACTCCCCGCGTCGATGGCGTTTTCCACAAGCTCTTTGACCACCGAGGCCGGCCGCTCCACCACCTCGCCGGCGGCAATTTTGTTGGAAAGAATTTCAGGCAGGATGCGGATTTTGGACATTGATTTTTATCAAGGATTTTGTCGTACTCAGTCCCGAGTACACGGGACGGTACTCGTTCTCGTACTCGTACTCGGAGTTCAAAAACCGATTACGATTACGAGCACGAGTACGAGTACGAATTAGAAATTGTTAAATCAGCCATCACGATTCGTTTTGTTTGATAAACCGATACAGAAACTCCTGATCCTTCGGCGGCAGATCGAACTTGGCGCCGGCCTCTTCAACCAGCCGGCTAAGGGATTTGTCCGGCTCTTCCTGGCGCATCTCAGATATCCATTTGATGGCTTTTCGCAGATCCTCGCCCTCGGGTTGTATGCTCATATGCATCCTTTCATGTATTTGCAACCGTCTTAATTTTACTCTTACTCTTAATCTTAATCTTACTCTTAATCTTATTCAAAAAAATGGTCCCATGTCCGTTAATTCAAGGCATTAATCCGGCCTTTTGCTTGTGAAAATCGGTTTGCTGCTCAAAAAAATAGGCGGCATTCAAGATGGCCGCCTCATCAAAATAATTCCCCATGAGCTGAAGGCCAATCGGCAGCCCCTCTTTTGAGAAGCCGCACGGCACGGAAAGCCCCGGAACGCCCGCCAGGTTGGCGGAAAGGGTAAAGACGTCAGACAGATACATCCGTAAGGGGTCATCGATGTTTTCGCCGAATTTAAAGGCCGGGGTCGGGGCGACCGGCGCCAGAATCAAGTCGCAGGCGGCAAAGGCGTTTTTGAAATCCTGCTTGATCAGGGTCCGCACCTGGGAGGCTTTTTTGTAATAGGCGTCATAATAACCGGCCGAAAGGGCATAGGTGCCTAAAAGAATTCTTCGCTGGACTTCGGCGCCGAATCCTTTGGACCGGGTATTGTTATACATATCCCGAAGTCCCCGGCTTTCCGGATCCCGGAACCCATACTTCACCCCGTCATAGCGGGCCAGATTGGAGCTTGCCTCAGCCGGGGCGATCACGTAGTAGGCGGCCACAGCATAGTCGGTGTGCGGCAGGTTTATTTCAACAAACTCGGCGCCGGCGTCTTTGAATACGGCCATGGCCTTTTCAATGGCTGAAGAAACCGCCTCGGCAATCCCTTCGCCCGTATGATATTCTTTGGGGATACCGATTTTGAGGCCCTTTATATCGCCGGTTAATCCGGCCGCATAATCGGGCACCGGCTGGTTGACCGATGTGGAATCCCGCGGGTCGTATCCGGAAATGGCATTCAACAGCATCGCCGCATCCGTGACATCCTTGGCGAGCGGCCCGATCTGATCCAGGGATGAGGCAAATGCCACCAGTCCGAAACGGGAGACCCGGCCGTAGGTCGGCTTTATCCCCACCACTCCGCAGTGCGAGGCGGGCTGGCGGATGGAGCCGCCGGTATCCGAGCCAAGCGAACCCAGGCACATGTCCGCGGCCACGCAGGCGGCGGACCCGCCGCTTGAGCCCCCCGGCACCCGGGCGAGGTCCCATGGGTTTTTCGTGGGCTTGATCCCGGAGTTTTCCGTAGATGAGCCCATGGCGAATTCATCCATATTGGCTTTGCCCACCAGGACCGCGCCGGCAGCGTTTAACTTTTCCATGACCGTGGCATCATAGGGCGGATGAAAGTTTTCAAGCATTTTGGAGGCACAGGTGGTTTTGATGTCTCGGGTGCAGATGAGGTCTTTGATGGCCAGCGGAATACCGCAAAGCGGCCCGGCCTCCCCTTTGGCGATCACCCGGTCCGCCGCGTCAGCAGCCGCCTTTGCCGCATCCTTGGTCACTGTGATATAGGCATCCACGAGCGGTTCGACCGCATCGATTCTTTCAAGCACCGCATGGGTAAGTTCTGCTGCCGAAATTTCCCTGGTTCCAAGGAGCCGGGCGGCTTCGTGGATGGTCAGCGTATGGAGTTCCATTGGCATAGGCTCCTTTACTCAATCACTTTGGGAACGATGAAATGCCCCTCCTCGGCTTCCGGCGCATTGGCCAGGGCCGCATCCCGCTGCAGATGGTGGGTGGTATCATCTTTTCGAAAGGCATTGGCCATCTCCACCGCATGGGCGGTGGGGGTAATACCGGAGGTATCCACGGCGCCTAACTTTTCCACGTATTCAAGGATACTGCCCAATTGTTCGGCAAACATCCCCACCGCTTCGTCATCTACGGTCAGCCGGGCCAGGTCCGCTACATGCAGGACTTCTTCCCTGGATATTTTCATGGTTACTCCTTTTATTAATTTGCGCCCTCTCTTAAAAAGATCATCGCACTCACCCCCGCCTGCGTAAGGCTTTTCAAGTCCTTCCGCGCCTTTTCCTTGCTCGGATACGGGCCGATCCGGACGCGATGCCAGGTTTTGCCGTTCACATCCGCCTTTCGGCAGTATGCGGGATAACCTCTGGCCAGAAACCGGTCTCTGACCAGGGCCGCGCTCTCCGGGTCGCTTAGCGAGGCGATCTGAATGGCATAGCCTTCCACGCCAGCATGCCTGGAGGCAGTCGTTTCTACGGGAGCTTGCTTTCTCGGTTTCGACACCGCCGGCTTTTTAACGGGCGCGGGCTCAGGCGATGTATTTGGCTTTGGCCCTGATTTTTCAGGTGGGGGCGCGGTTGATGCCGCGGACTGCGGCGATCGCAGCTCTCCCGCGGGTTCTCCGGAGTTTGTCTCCGGTTTCGGTTTTTCCGGTTTGGGGCTCAGTGCCTCTGGTGAAATCGGTTCCTCGGTCATCTCTTTTTTGGCGTATCGGGGCGAAACCGTATGGGGATCAGTTTTTTCGACCTCGGGCATCCCCTTTTTTTTGAGGTTTCCGATCACATCAAACGGCTTTATCTTTTTGGTTGTCAGCACGCTTTGTTTCAAATGGGCGAGTTTTTCATCCAAGCGCTTGATATCAAAACGGATCGGCGCCTGATCCCGGCCCACCAGCACCCCTAACACAAACATCAGACCGCAGGAGACAAAAGCCAGAAAGATCCAGCCCATCACATTGCCGCGGTTGATAATAAAGATGGGCTTAGGCGCGGTTTTTTTTCTGGCCGCTTTATTTTGGGGGCTTTTGGTGGCCATTTGCTTTCCTACATGGTATCAGGGGCGGAAACCCCCAGCAGGCCGAGGCCGTTTCGGATGATTTTTTGAACCGCCCGCACCAGATAAAGCCGTCCATCTGCCAGCTGCGGATCATCGATTAGAACCCGGTGCTTATTATAATATGCATGAAAAGCGGCCGCAAGCTCCATTAGATAAAATGCGATCCGGTGGGGCTCCGTCCACTGGGCGGCCGTCTGGATGATTTCCGGGTAGCGGGCCATATGCTTGATAAGCGCAATCTCCTCCGGTTCGGTCAGCCGGCTGACCGATGCCGTATCCCCGGTGACCGAGGCAATGCCTTTTTCTTCTTTTGCCTTTTTAAAAATGCTTGATATCCGGGCATGGACATATTGCACGTAATAGACCGGATTGTCATTGGTTTTCTGCTTGGCCACCTCAAGGTCAAAATCGAGCTGGCTCTCATAGTGCCGGGTAAGAAAAATAAACCGCACCGCATCACGGCCCACCTCGTCGATCACCTCGCGCAGGGTCACGAACTGACCGGCCCGGGTGGACATGGCCACCGGCGTGCCGCCCCGCAGCAGGTTAACCAGCTGGGTCAAAATCACATGAAACTGGCCGTCATTTTTTCCGGCCGCCTTAATAGCCGCTGATATCCGGGGGATATAGCCGTGGTGGTCTGCCCCCCAAACGTCGATGAGCTGGTCGAATCCCCGGTCGAATTTGTCCTTATGATAGGCGATGTCTGATGCAAAATAGGTGGTCTGGCCGTTCTGCCGCACCACCACCCGGTCCTTTTCATCGCCGAATGATTCGGTTTTAAACCACAGGGCCCCCTCTTTTTCGTAGATGAGGCCCTCATCCTGGAACTGCTTGATGGCGGCCGCCACCTTGTCCGTATCATATAGGCCCTGCTCGCTGAACCAGTGGTCAAAGCGAATGCCCAAAAGGGCCAGATCATCCCGGATACCCTTTAAAATTGTGGCGGCCGCATATTGGGCACAGTAAGCGAGGGTCTCTTCTTCAGGGGCGCTGGTCAGCCAGTCGCCTTTTTGCTCCATAAGATCTTTGGCGATGTCATAGATGTAGTCCCCCTGGTAGCAGTCCTCGGGAAAATTAATGTTTTGGCCGGCAAGCTCCAGGCACCTCAGATAAACGGATCGGCCCAGGGTTTGAATCTGTTTGCCGGAGTCATTAATGTAGTATTCCCGGAACATATCATAGCCGCAGAAGGCGAGTATCGCGGCCACGGTATCGCCGACCACCGCGCCCCGGCCATGCCCTACGTGTAAAGGCCCGGTGGGATTGGCGCTCACGAATTCCACCTGAACTTTTTGCCCCTTTCCGATGTCACAGGCGCCGTAGTGTCCGTTTTGCGCATGGATATCATGGAGCACCGGGTGCCAGGCGGTTTTGCTGATAAAGAAGTTGATAAACCCGGGGCCGGCGATTTCGGTTTTCTCAATGATCCCCTCCGGGTCGGAGATGTGGCTGACCACGGATTCGGCGATTTTCCGAGGCGCCATCTTCTGGCCGGCGGCATTTAACATGGCAAAATTAGAGGCCAGGTCCCCGTGGGCCCCGGCCTTGGGTTCTTCTATTTCAACAGGGGCGAATTCGTCGGAGTTTAAGGCTCCGGATTTATAGGCCGCTTCTGCGGCGCTTTTGATCATGGTTTTGAGTTTTGTTTTCATTTTGGCCTTTTGAGCTTGTTGTCAAAATTGATATTAATAAATTATTTTGCTGGATTAAGTCAAGAAGGCTTTAAAGTTAGGCACGGTAAATTTGTTCTATTTTGTAAGCAGGCACAGCGGCCTGCTCTACGCAGGCAATGCCGGCATTTTGGAGGGTCGGCCACCGCGCCGACCGCCTGTGCGAAGGGCGTTAGGGTTGCGGGGTTTACTGTCAGAACCGATTTACCCTGTAAAATAAAGCTTCAGGCGCTTTCGACAATGGCATGGAGGTCATTGACAATTGAGGCGATGTCGCGCTGATGCTCGGGCGGCACCAGCAGCATGGGGATGGCCCGGTTTTTAATGAAATGGCAGCCGGATTCTTCGGCATGGATGGATGCGTCAGCGGCGCCGGTCGCCAGCAGGATGTCCGAGAGGTTGCCGGTTTTGCCGTTTTGATCCAAATGCTCGATAAACTGTGAGAAGACATAATTTACGGTAATCGTATACGCATCAATTTCTGCGTATCCGGCGTCCCCGCAGTTTCTGCTGGAGAACAGGCAGCGGCAGCCGAAGGGGCGAGCCGAATAGATGGGGCATGCATTTTTTTCAAGCAGGGGGCAGGCGCCCCAGTTCGGATCAATGATTTCCTCCGGCGGTTCCTGGCTGTTTGCGCATAATCCGGCCATCTGGTTTAGCGTTATTTCCGGCTGATACCGAATTTTCTCAAGCTGTGGGGCGAGTCTTTGCCGAATGGCGGCCCATTCGGCGCCAGTTAACGCCTCCCGGATATATGCCGCCTCAAGGCTTGTCATGGTAACATTGCAGGTACAGCAGTGGGCGCAGTATTTCTGACAGGCCACTTGAAGCTCTCGGGTATATTCATCATAGCGCGCATAGATCCGCTCCAATGCGGCCAGTTTTTTTTTCATCACCATATTTGACGGTTTCGTAAAAAGTCGATTTTGAGATGGCAAAGCAAAATGTTCAAGATCGCGGCGCGCAAATCCCGAGGAATGCAGCGTGCTTACTCGTACGTGAAATTCCGAGGGATGCAGCGCAACAAAGATATTGGACTTTTTGCGAAGCCATCATATTTATTCTGAATTTTTGTACCGGGCATAGTACGCCAAAACCCGGTTCACGTATTTTCGGGTTTCCGGATACGGCGGAATCCCTTTGTAGCGCTCGACCGTAGACGGCCCGGCATTATAGGCCGCCAGAGACAGTTCCAGATCCTCGTCGAATTTTTTCAGAAGCGATTTCAAATAGCGGGTGCCGGCCATAATATTGGCCTGAGGGTCATAGGGGTCGTGGAGGCGGAAGGCGGAGAGGTTTCCCGGCATGATCTGCATCAGACCGATGGCGCCGGCATCGGATACGGCCTTGGGATTAAAGTTGGATTCCACCTGCACGACGGCTTTAACCAGCGCAAAATCAAGGCCGTGGAGGCTCGCCGCATCCCGGATATAATGGTCGAACATATCCGGCGATGCGTAATAGGCCACGGTATCTTCAATTTCCGGACCGGCGTACTGGTAACGTTTTGAGGTGGGCACGTTGCTGAAATGGAGCACCCCGTTTTCATCCATATAGGTATAAATTTCCGCCCGTACAGGGCCGGTCAGCGCTGCCCCCAGAAGAACCGTCAGAGCAAGCGTGAGGGTTAACATCCGCATGATGAATCCGCCGTGTGTTGGAAGTTTCCATTTTCATACAACGCCTTAATTCCCATCATTTATTATATAATCCCGAAACAAATCAAGCCATTTTCACTTACCCCCGGCAAACTTCGGTTAAATCGTCTCCGGCGTAAACGCCACCACCTCATCAATGGATTTAGCGTCGGTAAACAGCATCATCAGCCGGTCGGTGCCCAGCGCGCATCCGGCGGCATCCGGCAGGCTCCGCAGGGCCTTTAGGAACCGGTCGGGAAAGGGATAGGTCGGAAGGCCGGCCGCCCGGCGGCGGGCCAGTTCGTTTTCAAACCGGGTCTGCTGAAATTCCGGATCTGTCAGCTCGGTGAACCCGTTGCAGATTTCAAGGCCAGCGATGTAGAGCTCAAACCGCTGGGCCAGCATCGGGTTTTCCGGTTTGGGCGCGGCAAGCGGGGATGTTTCCGCGGGGTAGTCGTATAAAAAAACCGGCTGCTGAAGTCCCAGGTTGGGCTCAATCTCAAGCCCCATGATTTCATCGAAGCTCTCTTCCCGGATCGCCGTCTCCATATCCGCCGTGCCGTAGCGGTCAAACGCTTCGGAAACCGTCATCAGACGCCAGGGACGGGTTAGATCGATCAAATTTTCTTGATATTCGATTTCAATTGGCAGCCCAAGGGTTTGGCCGATCTTTTCAAACATTGCCTCGCAGGTATGCATGAGATCGGTATAGGTATGCCCCGCTGCGTACCATTCCAGCATGGAAAATTCCGGGAGGTGACGGCCGCCGCGCTCATTTTTGCGGAAGCATTTGCAGATTTGAAATATTTTTTCAAACCCCGCGGCAAGAAGCGGCTTCATGCAGGCTTCCGGGGATGGCTGGAGGTAGCCGCCGGCCGCGCTTGGCGGATAAATATGCGGTTCCGGCAGCGGGGCCGGGATGCAGATCGGCGTCTCCACCTCTATGTATTGGTTTTCAATAAAAAAACGGCGGATACCGGCCAAAATCCGTGAGCGGACGGGAAGGGTTTGATGCAGGCGCTGCTGCCGGGAGAACATCATAAAGCATACGTTTGGGCTGTTTTCGGGGTGGGGCCAAAAGCGGCCATCACAGACGCATCATTTTTGCTTTATCTGGTAGGTGTCGTCGATGCGGTCCTGGAGGCATATCATGTCGTAATCCGCGGGTTTTGCGGCTTCGAACCACTGGCGGCCCAGATCCCAGCAGTTATTGCAGGCTTTTCGGGGGATATGAATCGCCAGCAGATGGGCGCCCCGGTCGGACGTGGAATCGATTTTCAGCGCGCCGCTGCACTCCGGGCATAGCCTCAGGGTTTCCCGCTGGGTCTCATAGATGCCGTCCGTATCATAGAAAATGTTGCGCCGGCGCTCGGCATACTCCTGACTGCCCCGCATGCGCTGGCCGATGGCCTCCCGCTGGGCCCAGTTGGCTTTCACCGTATCGCAGGTCTGCTTTACGGTCTGGGTGATACTGTCCGTCTGTTTTAATTTGTCCGGATCATAGCCCGGTTCGATCACGTGGCTGTAATCAATGCCGGCCAGCGCCAGAATGATCCCGATGTTCACATAGGGCAGCGCGCCTTCAATCGAGTAGCCGCCCTCCAGAACAACGATGTCGGGTTTCAGCAGGCGGGTTAAATCCGCGTAGCCTTTGGCGGTAAACAGCATGTTGGTCAAGGGGTCGGTGAAATGGTTGTCCTGCCCGGCGGAGTTAATAACCAGCTCCGGCTTGAATTCGTCGATGACCGGCAGCACCACCTCGTTTATGGCGTAAAGAAACCCTTCTTCCCCGGTATACGGGGGGAGCGGTATGTTGAGAGTGGTCCCAGCCGCGTTGGGGCCGCCCAATTCCTGGGGGAATCCGGAACCGGGGTACATGGTTCGCCCATCCTGGTGCATAGATATATAGAGGGTGTCCGGATCATGCCAGTAAATGTCCTGGGTGCCGTCGCCGTGGTGGCAGTCGGTATCCACCACCGCCACCCGGTCAATACCAAAAGCATGCCGGAGATATTCAATCATAATGGCTTCGTTGTTGACGTTGCAGAACCCCCGGCCTCCGTGCACCACGCGCATGGCATGATGGCCGGGCGGCCGAACCAGGGCGAATCCGTTGTTAATCGATTTTTCCATCACTGCTTTGGCGATGGTTTTGGCACCGCCTGCGCTGATAAAATGGGATTCGGTCATCACCTGCCAGACGTCCGGATAGGAGAAGTGGACCCGCTGCACATCCTTGATATCAACCACTTCAGATTTGAACTCATGGATTCCCTCAATATCGAACAGGCCTTCTTCCAGCACCTGGTCCTGGGTGTATAACAGCCGTTCTTCGCGTTCCGGATGCGTGGCGCTGATCGCCCAATCAAATGCCGGGAAGAATACCAGGCCGGTTTTATTTAATGCTTTTAGCATGAATGACTCCGATATTTTTTCGTATTCCCATTTCCGATCCCCCCTTATTGGATGCAGCTGTCGGCGATCTTCTTGGAAATGGCTTTAAAGTCGTGGATCAAACCGGGTTTGATCTGCTGCTTGACCCTTAAGTTTTTTCCCATCATCCGGAATCCCCGGACGATATTAAATTCCAGGTCCTCGAGCAGTTCGGTTTCGATATCCTGAGTCTTGGCGCCCAGCTTGACCGCCTTCTGTTTCAACAGGTCTGCGGCCATGCGGTGCGCATCTATGCGGGAAAAATGCAGATCCACGGTCTGGGAAAATGATTCTTCAGGTGCGGTGGCCAGCCCTTTCTGGGTATCCACGAACAACGTGATTTCACAGGTGGTGCGTGACAGGGCGGTACCGATGGCATTGGCCACCTGGCATTCGGGCACGGTGTCCACCGTATAGCTGCTGATATTTTCGAAATGCTCCGCAAAATAGGCGGCCGGGCCGCCTAAAACCAGAATGTGATCCGGATTGACCTGGTAGCCCTCCAGGGCCTCCTTAACCGTGTAGACCGGTTTGCTGTTGATGCTTTCAATCATTTGCCGGGCGCCGGCCAGAATTTTCCGGCAGGTTTTGTCAAATATTTCAAATGCGGCTTCTTCCACAGAAATGCCAAGCAGGGCGGCGATGGGCTCAATCCCCTTGAGCGATCGATCGCGGTCGCCGCCCACGGAACGCTCCAGGACAAGCAGGGCATCCGTGGGCGTCGGATCACTGCCGCCATAACCCATGGCCTTTCCGGTCCGGTCCGGCCCAATTTTTAGCTCCCCGTCTACCACCCGCACGCAGGAGTCCCCGCCAAGCCCGATGGATTGGGTTTTGAGCGCCCGGATCAGCGTCTTATAGTTGTTGATATCTACACCATAGGGCGCAAGCAGCGGCACGCCCTTGATTAAAACCGCCATATCCGTGGAGGTGCCCCCGATATCTAAGACCAGGGTTTCCGTATAATCCGGGGCAAAAGCCACGGAACCCATGACGCTTGCCGCCGGCCCGGAAAGAATCGACTGGCCGGGAAAGGCGATGGAGCTTTCAAATCCCATGGTGCCCCCATCCGCTTTTAGAATATGGATGGGCACCTGAATTCCTTTTTTTTCCAATGAATGGCTGACGGCCTCAAAGAAATTCCGGTGTACCGGGTAAATCGAGGCGTTTAGAAACGTGGTGTTGACCCGTCGGGGAAAGCCGAAATTGCCGGAAATCTGATGACCCAAAAAGATCCGCTCGAACCGGTCGCCCAGGATTTCGGCGATCTGACGTTCATGCATGGGGTTTCGGGCGGAAAACTTTCCCACCACCCCCACATGCTGGATCCCCGCCCGTTCAAGCTGATCCGCCGCCGCCCTGACCTGATCGGTGTCGAGCTTTTCAATCTCGCGGCCGCTGTGGTCAATTCCGCCGGGGATGACGAAATAATGCTCACCTGTACGAAAGGCTTCCGGGTGGATGCCGGGCCCGCTGGAGACGAGCATGCCTGCCGGGGAGAGCTTCCCCTGCACGATCGCATTGGTGGTAAGGGTGGTGCTTAGCACCGCATGGGTGATTTCGTCGGCGGGGACGTTTTCGGTAATTTTTTCAAGCCCGGTGAGCACCGTTTGGAAAAGTGCAGACGTATCAGTGGGGACTTTGACCTGCTTTTCAAGTCCGTTTTCCCCGAGAAGGACGACATCCGTGTGGGTGCCGCCGACATCCAGCCCAATAATCATAGGCATTCCTTTCCCGCTTATCTTTGATGGCATCGGCGAAGAGAAATCCGAACAAAGGCTCCGACCCTATCCTCTCATTAACCAAATCGCCTACTAATGTCAATATAACAAGATTTGGCGGATTTGGCATTGGCGGAAAAGTATTCCGTGATATCGGAAGAAGTGTTAAGATCAGGCTGATTTTAAATTGATGGAAACCGATAACGGAGATGGGGCGGATGCGTGATGCCCGTTTTATGGAAAAAGCCCTTGCGGAGGCCAAAACCGCATTGGCGTCAGGTGAATTCCCCGTGGGCTGTGTGATTGCCGATGGCGACCGGGTGATTGCCTCCGGCGGACGGATAGGGAGCCGGGGGGATTTTCCGAATGAACTGGATCATGCGGAAATCATCGCTTTGCGAAGGCTCCAGGATGTTGGCTACAATGGAAACAGAAGGGATCTGACCCTTTATTCAACGATGGAGCCGTGCCTGATGTGTTTTGGCGCGATTATTCTCAACAATATCTCCCGCATCGTTTATGCCTACGAGGATGTCATGGGCGGCGGCACGGAATGCCGGCTGGCGGATCTGCCGCCGCTGTATGCGGATGCCGGTATTACCGTGATTCCGGATGTCATGCGGGCGGAAAGCCTTGAGCTGTTCAGGGCCTTTTTTTCTGATGCCGGCCAGATCTACTGGCAGGAAAGTCTGCTGGCACAGTACACCCTGGAACAATAATAGAATATGCCTCAAAAAATAAGAAAAATTCCGGAAATAGACGCTTTTCCGGAAAAACTGCGGGCAGACCTGGCTGAAAGCTGGGAAAAGTATACGGCCGCTTGTGATAAGTCAGGGATTTCTGTTCCTGAGGATCCGGAGATTGTTCACGCCCTGAAGCTTGGGTTTGCATTCAGCCCATTTGTGGCCCGGTGGGCGGCCCGGGCGCCCGGTATCATCGATGATCTGCTGGGGAGCGGGGACCTTGTCCGATCCTATCACGCCGCGGATTTTACCTCAAAACTTCAGCCGGTCTGTCAGAAGGCGGAAAACGAGGCGGATTTGATCATACGGCTGCGCCGCGCCCGATGCCGGGAAATGGTTCGAATCGCGATCCGGGATCTTTGCGGCTGGGCGGATCTGTTTGAAACCATAACGGATCTGACCCATTTCGCTGAGGTCTGCTTGGACTGTACCCTGACTGTTGTGTACCAATGGATGAGCGAACAGTATGGCGCCCCCCGGCTAAAAGACGGAGGCCGGCAGCTGCCGGTGGTCCTTGGCGTGGGTAAACTGGGGGGCGCTGAATTAAACTACTCGTCTGATGTGGATCTCCTTTTTGCGTTTCCCGAGATGGGACAAATTGCCTCGGACCGCCGCCCGATCAGCCATGAAGAGTTTTTTTCCAAGCTTTTCCGGCGGCTTATCAATATTCTGGCCAAAAATACCCCGGACGGGTTCGTCTTCCGGGTGGATACA